>CAZOSQ010000161.1:608-7455 GCA_964582245.1 uncultured Bacteroidales bacterium
TTCTTTTATGTATTGAGGAAGGTTGCAAAAAAATGCAAAGGAGGGAGTGGGAGTGGATAGCTGGGTTACATATTTTATTTTTATATATTTACCTTTCACTGCAGGTGGATGGTATTCTTCTATGGCTTGTAACATGACTTCATTTAATTTTGAAGTCGAAATTTTCTTCTTCCTGTTTTCATACACCTTCATGGCCACATCCAATATTTTATGCACACGTTGTTTTTCAATGGCAGAGATGAATATTACCGGGATATCTAGAAAAGGTGCTATATCTTTTTTAATCATTTCGTGGTAAATTTTTGCCGTGTGCGTGTCTTTTTCCACGAGATCCCATTTATTTACCAAAATGACAATTCCCTTTTTATTACGTTGGATGAGCCTGAAAATCGCCATGTCTTGGGATTCAAATCCCCTTTCCGCATCTATCATCAAGAGACATACATCTGAATTTTCTATGGAACGAACTGATCGCATAACAGAATAAAATTCAACATTATCCGTGACCTTTCTCTTTTTTCGAAGTCCAGCAGTGTCAATTAATAAAAAGTCATGGTCGTATTTCTGGTATCTTGTATGAATTGAATCGCGGGTAGTTCCAGGGATAGGTGTAACAATGTTGCGTTCCTGGCCGACTAGTGTGTTAAGTAAGGATGATTTCCCCACGTTTGGACGACCTACAATTGCAAATTTAGGTAATTCTTTTCCTATTTGATCTTTTTCATCCGGTAAAAGCTCCACAAGCATATCAAGTAAGTCTCCTGTTCCGCTCCCGGATATGGAAGATAAAGGAAAAACTTCACCCATTCCCAGCTTGTAAAATTCCTGTGCATCGTAAATTCGTTGGTTGTTATCAACTTTGTTGGCAACTAAAATCACTTTTTTAGTTGTTTTCCGAAGAATAGCAGCTACTGCTTCGTCTAAATCAGTAATTCCGGTTATCACGTCAACCAAGAACAAAATAACTTCGGCTTCTTCGATAGAAAGCAAGACTTGTTTTTTTATTTCTTCTTCAAAAACATCATCAGAATTTGAAATATAGCCGCCCGTATCAATCACGGAAAAGTTTTTTCCATTCCATTCAACTTTTCCATAATGCCTGTCCCTGGTAACTCCACTGGTTTCGTCAATTATTGCTTCTCTCGATTCCGTGAGACGGTTAAACAAAGTCGATTTACCCACATTGGGTCTTCCTACTATAGCCACTATATTACTCATCGCTTATATAAAAATTATCAAATTAAATGCATGTATCATCTTTAATTCAACCTGGAATATTTTGATGTGGGTAATCCCCTGTTAAAAGTTGATGATACAGGTTGTTATTTAATGTTAACCGGGATAGCATTTTTTTATCCATCCTGGTTTACCTGTCTTAGGTTAATTTTTCACAAAAAAAAATTAATACCCGAATTGTTTTAATAGTTTATCGTTATCTCTCCAGTCTTTTTTGATTTTCACGAAGAGTTCCAGGTAAACCTTTTTTCCTAAAAAATCTTCAATATCGATCCTAGCTGCCGTTCCTGTTTTTTTCATGGCTTTACCTCCTTGCCCGATCAATATACTTTTTTGTGAATCCCTTGCACAGTAAATTATTGCCCTTATTCTATCAATTTCAGGGGACTCTTGGTAACTTTCAATTACAATTTCCACTGAATAAGGTATTTCCTTTTGATAATATTTCAGGATTTTTTCTCGGATTATTTCCGAGACAAAAAACCTGGTTGGTTTATCAGTGATTTCATCTTTGGGAAAATAAGGTGGATGTTCGGGTAGAAGCTCTATAATCTTGTTCCATAAAGCTTCCAGGTTAAATTTTCTTAAAGCTGAGACAGGTATTATGAATGCTCCCGGTATTAGTTTTTCCCATTCCGAAATCTGTTCTTTAACAGCATCTTCATTGGCAAGGTCAATTTTATTAAGCACCACCAAAACCGGGAATTCGGCTTTATTCAGTTTTGTTTTTATCTCTTCCTGTATTGGCTCCTTTTCGTTTACTTCTGTCACATATAACAAGATGTCAGCATCCACTAAAGCTAAATTGGCAAAATGCGCCATTGCCTCTTGCAACTTGTAACGCGGTTTTAAAAGCCCCGGGGTATCTGAAAAAACCAACTGGAAATCTTCCCCGTTTACAAAACCCATAATTCTATGCCGGGTGGTTTGTACCTTCGATGTGATAATCGACAATTTTTCCCCGGTAAGGGCATTCATTATAGTCGATTTACCAACGTTTGGATTCCCCAGTATGTTTATAAATCCCGCTTTATGCGCCATGATATAATTTATTTATTCTCATAATTTAAAATGAGAAAGATTTTTTTTATTTATAAGCATTCATCTTCAACATGTTTATTTCACCTTGATCGAGATATCGCCAATCTCCTCTCTTAAGCCCTTTCTTGGTTAGTCCTGCAAAATAAACCCTGTCCAATTTAATTACATTATATCCCAGGTATTCAAATATCCTCTTGACAATGTGGTATTTACCCGAATGAATTTCCACGCCGATTTGTTTTTTATCACCGGGGGTCACGTAATTTACGGCATCTACCCTGATAAATCCATCTTCCAATGGCAAACCTTCTACCATTTTTCGCATATCCAAAGAAGTTATGTTTTTATCGATGAAAACATGGTAAATTTTCCTCTTGTTGTATTTGGGATGAGTAAGCCGGGAAGTCATATCCCCGTCATTGGTTAAAAGCAGAACCCCTGTTGTGTTTCTATCCAACCGACCTACAGGATATACTCTTTCTTTAACTGAATCTTTTAACAGGTCCATGACCGTTTTGGTAGCGTTTGGATCATCTACCGTGGTTATATAGTCCTTGGGCTTATTCATTAATATGTACACTTTCTTTTCAGAAACAACTCTTTCCTGGTTAAAACGTACATCATCCTCGGGAGAGACCTTGGTTCCCAAGGTAGTGACCACCTCACCATTAATGGTAATCAGTCCTTCTTCTATATACTTATCGGCTTCCCTCCTGGAACACAAACCAGCATTTGATAAATATTTGTTTAGCCGCATTTTGCCATCCCCGGTTTTAGGCGCATCCTTTTTTATCCTGGGACGCAATCTTTTCCGTGGCGATCCATCTCCAGTTTCTATTCTTTTTCTTTTTATACCCGGTAATTTCCTGTCGGAACTACTGCCTTCACGATTATAACCAGGCCGTTCATCCTTGTTCCTGTAATTTCCTTGCCTATTATTTTCTTTATCTCGCTGATTTCTGTAATTTTTGTTCATGTTTATGTTTTCTATTCTTTTTCTTATGTATTCAAATTCGATGCAAAATTAGGATTTAATCATAAAAAAATGCCTTTAATTTTAAATTTATCTTAAAGATATCGTCAATGCCGAAAACAACCTGGCTTTTAGCTTGTTACTTTAAGACATTATAAGTATGATCTTTATTAATTTTATTTTGACATTAGTTCATAATATTTAGTAAACAAATAATTAGTCGCAAATGAATGATAACTCGACAAAGCTAATTCACTTAATTTATTTTTAGATATAAGTATAAATTTCACATGGATGGATAGATAAATATTTTTTCCATGGTTTTGTAAGCAGGTTATTAATAATAAAGAATTCATTTTTCAACGAAAAATAGTGTTTGTTATTATTCTTGCATCTTCAAACTTTTTATTACGAGAAAAATCACGGTATTCTAAATCAACTTCTTTATCAGTCACGGGAGGGTTTTTATAAATATTTATTTGATTATATTGGGTAAATAACGGGCAATTATACATTTTGTTTTTACCTTTGCCCCTAAATACAGGTAAAATGACACTTATTAAATCAATATCAGGAATAAGGGGAACCATAGGGGATAAGCCTGGTGAAGGGTTGTCTCCCATAGATATAGTTAAGTTTTCTGCCGCATATGCAGAATGGCTGAAACAGGAATTCCCGGGGAAATTATTACAAGTTATAGTGGGAAGAGATGCCCGGGTTTCTGGCACCATGGTGAACCAATTGGTAACAGGTACTTTAGCAGGGTGTGGTATCAATGTCATTGATGGTGGTATGATTACTACACCTACAGTTGAATTGGCTGTATTAATCGAAAAAGCTGATGGAGGTATTATTATTACAGCCAGCCATAACCCCGGTCAATGGAATGCTTTGAAGTTGCTTAATTATAAAGGGGAATTTCTCTCGGCGACAGATGGTGCCAAAATTTTAGATATTGCAGAAAAAGAAAGTTATTCTTTTTCAAAAGTAGATAACCTCGGGCAAATAACTTCAAATGAAATCTATACTGATTTACATATCAAGAAAATATTGGAATTGCCCTTGGTGAGCAAGGAACAAATAAAAAAAGCTCGATTTAAGGTTGCCATTGATTGTGTGAACTCGGTGGGTGGAATTGTAATTCCACGTCTATTGAAAGAATTGGGTGTTACAGAAATATGTGAATTGTATTGTGAACCAAATGGGTTATTCCCGCACAATCCGGAGCCTCTACCCGAAAATTTAAAAGACATCTCCAACTTAATGAAAGCCCAAGGAGCTGATGTTGGTTTCGTGGTTGACCCTGATGTTGACAGGTTGGCCATCATCAATGAAGACGGTACCATGTTTGGAGAGGAATATACCTTGGTGGCGGTGGCCGACTACATATTATCTAATAAAATAGGTAATACCGTTTCAAATCTTTCTTCATCTATGGCCTTAAGAGATGTAACAAGGAAATACGGGGGCGAATACCATGCTGCCGCCGTGGGTGAAGTCAACGTGGTAAAGAAAATGAAAGAAGTAAATGCCATTATTGGCGGTGAGGGTAACGGGGGAGTTATTTACCCGACCTTGCACCATGGTAGGGATGCCCTGGTAGGTATAGCGCTTTTTTTGACTTTTCTAGCGAAGAGTGGAATGAAAACTTCAGAGCTTAAGGCATTATACCCGGGATATTACATTTCAAAAAATAAAATTGAACTAACACCGGGTATTGACGTGGATGGGATATTGGAAAATATAAAAAAGAAATACAAGGATTTCCAGGTAACTGATATTGACGGGGTAAAAATAATTTTTGAAAAAGAATGGGTACATCTTCGAAAATCAAATACAGAACCAATCATAAGAATATACGACGAAAGTTCTGATAAAAATAAAGCCGATGAATTAGCAACTAAAATTATTGGTGATATAAAAGGTATGGTTTAAAATTTTGCATTGGATGAAAAAAAAAGAAGATACTGATATAATATTCTGGGTTGTATAACGTATTTATCAGATAATTTCCAGATTTTTCAGCAATGAAAATGGTTGATAATTTAATCTATAAGTTGGTTGTCAAAAAAAATTAATATATTTGCGACCTTGAATAAAAAATGAAATCCAAATTACGAATAAAAAATCTGAATAAATGCAAAACAGAGGTGTTATAAGGTTTCTTGCTATACTGATAGCCGCGGTATGTGCTTGGGAATTATCCTTCACAGTTGTTACGAGGGTGGTAGAAAACCAGGCCGAAAAATATGCTGATGGTGATTATTCTAAGAAGATAGCTTATCTAGATTCATTAAAGAGTGAAAAAGTATATGACTTAGGGTTTATTTCATATACTTATAAAGAAGTAAAGGAAAAGGAATTAAACCTGGGGCTTGACCTTAGAGGTGGTATGAACCTGGTCTTGGAAGTTTCAATGGGTGAATTGCTTGAATCATTGGCTTCGACAAATGCCAAGGACAGTACTTTTCAAAATGCCCTAATTTTGGCTGAACAAAAACAAGAAAATTCTCAAGAAGATTTCCTTACTCTTTTCCAAGAATCATTTGAGCAGGTTGATCCAAACGCTAAATTATCTACTATATTTAGCACATTTGAATTTCGGGACAAGATAAAAAGAGGATTTACCAATGACCAGGTAATTTCTGTTCTAAGGGAAGAAATCGAGGACGCTATAAAAAATACTGAAAATGTTTTACGCACAAGGATAGACCAATTTGGTGTTGTACAACCTAATATTCAGAGATTGGAAACCCAAGGCCGTATTCTTGTTCAATTACCGGGTGTTAGGGACCCGGAAAGGGTGAAGAAGATTCTTCAAACAACTGCACAATTAGAGTTCTGGGAAACTTATGAGAATTCAGACAACAATTACCAGTTCCAGAAGTACTTGATGGAAGCCGATGCTTTGTTAAAAGATATTTTGGCGGAGGAAGGCGTGATGGATACAGTTGCCAGGGACAAGGAATCCCCAGATTTGGCATTGTCTCCCGATACTGCTTTAAGAGATGAAGCCATAGACAAATCTAATTTTCCCGAAGATGCACAAGATACTCTTGGGGAAGAAGATGCTATAACAAATATTTTGGAGGAACTTGGGGATTCAGCGAAAGCCGATACCGCCATTATTGACCAAAGAAAACAATATCCCTTGCTTTCTATTTTACAACAATTCACATATCCCGGCCCTACTATCGGGATTGCACGCCAGCGCGATATTCCAACTATCAATAAATATCTTGATATGCCGAGGATCAGGGAAATATTCCCACCGGATGTGAAATTCATGTGGAGTGCCATACCAAGAAAAGATGGGGATAAACTTACTGATATTTACGATTTATATGCCATTAAAATAACCACTCATGACGGAGTTGCTCCTTTAACGGGAGATGTAATCGTTGATGCTCGCCAGGAATATGGACAAGACAGGGCCAGTGCCCAAGTTTCCATGGTAATGAACGGTGAAGGTGCTACCAAATGGGCTCAAATGACAAGCAACGCGGCTAGCCAAGAACCAAAAAGAAGTATTGCCATTGTACTTGATAATAGGGTTTATTCTGCCCCCAGGGTACAATCAGAAATAACAGGAGGTCG
>CAZOSQ010000162.1:0-7448 GCA_964582245.1 uncultured Bacteroidales bacterium
CCATAGTATTGGAACTTCAAATTTTGTGGCTAAGCTTTTAATATGACTTATTAATAATTGGTCTGATAAGAGTTTAAATACTCCATTTGTGTGTTTTGAAAAATGATTAATCCTATCCCAATGTATTTTTTACATGAAAAATAGCTATTTTCAAGTTATTAATCCATGGAGAGGAAGATTATACATATTGATATGGACGCTTTTTATGCCTCGGTAGAACAGCGTGATAACCCGGCCTACCGGGGAAAACCTGTTATCGTTGGGGGAAGCCGAAACCGGGGAGTGGTCGCGGCTGCCAGCTACGAGGCCAGGAAATATGGAATTCACTCTGCCATGCCAACCAGGACTGCCATCAATAGGTATCCCAAACTCATTATCGTGAGGCCGCGGTTCGACGTGTACAAGAAAATATCCCAACAAATCCGGGCTATTTTCAAGGAGTATACTGACCTGGTAGAACCTCTTTCATTGGATGAAGCATTTCTTGATGTGACAAGGGTGAAAACAGGGCCTCCTTCCGCTACCTTGATCGCTGAAGAAATTAGGAGAAAAATTTATCTCACTACCTCATTGACATCTTCAGCCGGGGTTTCAATCAATAAATTTTTGGCCAAGGTAGCGTCAGATGTGAATAAACCCAATGGAATTTTTGTCATACCCCCTAAAAAAGTGGAAGATTTTATTTTAAAGCTGCCCATTGAGGAATTTTTCGGGGTAGGCAAAGTAACCGCCGCACGTATGCACGAGATGGGCATTTTTAACGGGTCGGACTTGAGAAAATGTAACAAGTCGGAACTGACCCGGAATTTTGGTAAAGCAGGATTGCATTACTATTACATCGCACGGGGTATAGATGACAGGCAGGTGAATCCCAACAGGGAGCGTAAATCCGTGGGCACGGAAACCACGTTCGAATCGGATTTGCATTCTCTCGAAGAACTTAAAAATGAGATTACTTATATTGCCCGGGAATTGCATCAAAGAAATGAAAAAGCTAACCTACCCGGTAGAACATTAACCCTTAAAGTAAAATACAACAATTTCGTGCAAGTTACCAGGAGCCATTCAGAACCAAACCCGATCAATTCGCTGGAAGAAATTATTTCCATTGCCCATCAATTGATAAATGGATTGCAGGCACTGGAGAACCCGGTCAGGTTATTGGGATTAACCATTTCAAACGCACCGGGATCTAACATGAAAGAAGATGGACAACTGGTCATCGAATTCTGAGTTAAAAATATACCCTTAGCGAACAACAAATACCAGTAGGATTAATATTTGCCCATCCAGTTGCTAATTTAGATATTATGGTCAAATCTTGTTTCTGCATATTTTCTTTATCCTTGCAAAATTTTGCGAACCTCGAAGTCTATCACCGGGAGAAATAGACCTACGACTAAAAGGTTAATCAATATTATCAAAAAAATCAATGATAAGTTTGCTATAATCTTCAAATTCTGTCAAGGGTAAAGTTTCTGCTTTATCATAGACATCATGGTAAGCTTGTATTCCACCTAACGTGTAAATATAAAAACAAGGGACTCCCTTTTTGTAAAACATGCAATGATCACTGATACAGGCCTCCCCGCGGATTTGGATCGATGGCAGGTAATTATTTTTCTCGTTAAACGAGGCAAGCAAGTTAAATTTATCCTGGTAAACTTTCCCGTTTACCACCTTTATCCCTTCATCCCCGGTTCCAGCCAAATCAAAGTTCACCAAGAACTTGATTTTATCCAAGTCAAAAAGGGGGTTATCAACGTAATGTTTGGCTCCAACCAAGCCTATTTCTTCTGCCGAAAGTGATATAAAAACAATAGAATAACCGGGGGGATTTTCACTGTAATGTTTAGCAAGAGACAGGATCATTGCAACACCACTCGCATTATCGTTGGCACCCGGGAAATATGTATTTTTTCCCATCATACCCAAGTGGTCATAATGGGCTGTTACTACCAGGAAAGAGTCGGGCTCCTTAATACCTTCCAAGTAACCTATTACATTCCTTGGTTTATATTTTTCCATTTTAGCATCTACATCAACCTTCACCTGTTCCAGGTCTTCCAATGAAAAATCTTTTTTTACCGTGAAAGATGGTTTCGTTGCTTGAAGGGTTGCATTACCCCATGTTAACTTGTTACCAGTTAAGATAATAGTCCCTGCAGTCGGTACCTTCGGATTGTATTTAAGAAAATTGATTAACTCTTCTACTTTTTCCCTGTCTCCTTCTTTTCCAGGAAAAAATTCCCTTTCGTCAATGACTAAAAATTTCCCAACCGTTTGTTGCATGACTTCACGTACCTTTTCCTCATCCAAGAGTTCTTGTTTTTTAATCACTTGTACTTTAAACTCGCCCCTAACGGGAGAAGATAAAGGGTCAACGAGGAATTCCTCCCCGGGCACCAATTCAACATCATTAAACTTTAAGTTCATGTTGCCCGGGAATATGTTAACCTCTATTTTAAATGGTTGATAGAAATCTTTGCCGAAAGTTTTTAACCCTAATTTTTCATATTGATCCTTAATATATTCAGCGGCGAGAATGTTTCCATTTGCCGTATAACCCCTTCCTTGAAATACCGGGGAGGCAAGGGTGTCAATTATTTTTCTAGCGTATTCAAAATCCTGCCCGACAAGTGGATAGGCGAAAAGAAAGGTAAGGGTCAATATGAATAATTTTCTCATAATCTATTTTTGTGTTTTTTTTAAATAGCAGCAAAAACTAAGATCTATTTTTTCCTTATGTGATCATATGTTCCTGTTAAACGTGGTTTTAAGTAATTCATGTATGATAAAGAAAAACCGTTTCAAAAACAACTTTCACCTTAATTGAGAATTAATTTTTCATTGTGTGTCACCCTACCTGAATCCTTATCCATCACTATTAAATAATAAATTCCGCGGGCCAAATCACCGGTTTTTATTATCTCTAAATTACTGTTTAAAGATTGACCAATCACTTTTTCTCCTCTTGCCCCCACGATTTCTATATACCGTTCTCCTTGGTTTCCTTGTATTTCAATGGTAAAATGATTTAGAGCAGGGTTGGGATATACATTCACCTCCCGCTTATCACCGGTATTATTTATTCCCGAACCAAGTTTAACCACCAGGTCCGTCTCTAAACAGTCAGTGGTCAACCCGTTATTTTTTACGCAAATAATTAAGGGGAAAACTCCTGTTTCAGTGGGTACACCGGAAATCAATCCAGTATCATTATCAAAAGTTAAACCGGCTGGCAAGGTTCCTACCATAAAAAATTCAACACCTTCATAATTTTTTATTCCAGAAATTTCTAAAGGAAAAATATACACCTCGTTAGAAAATGCCGTATCTAATGCCAAGGGTTCGATTAACGGTGGGAATTCGGTTACATGACAAGCATCATACTCGGGATTATAATAATTACCTTGGTTATCGGAAAAACACAATAAATCCGCGAAACTTCCAACGATATTATAATAGAGGTTGCTATTGAGCAGTCCGAATTTACTTCCTATACCTTCAATCCAGGTGTCTTCCCACCCGAGAATATCCAATGTGTACCTATTGCGTATTGAAGAGCCTACATGAATGGTATCAATCCTTGAAACAGTATATTTAATGGTATCCTTAAGCTGTTCGTGGTACATTTCCAAGGTATCACCCTTGGATAAATCAAAATCATATAGTAATTTCTCTTCTTTTCCTATTTTCCTGTACCAGACTTTTTTGCTAGGCAGGTCTTCCCTGATAAAACCAACCAATTCGCAGTGGGTCAGTAAAGAATCCGTGCATTGGAAAACTTTTTTATAAGCTTTTTCATCCAATGTAGTATCACCTAAAAAATAATAATGGTAGGTATTCACACTACAAATCTCCCATAAACCGCATATCTCCCCATGCAAAACACTCCACTTGCTATCTTCAGATACCATAGGATGGTATTCCTGTGAAAAATTATTACAAGTAACCAAAATCAAAATGAACAAACTTCCAATTTTTTTCATGATAAAACTTTTTTAAAACATGTATTCATCCAAAGCAAATGTTTTTCTAACGAATAGTATCTCCTGTAAAATCATTTTATTTACAGCCTTATTACTATAATCTTTTATTATTCTAAAGTTAGACAAAATTATGAAAAAATTTTGAATTAGTGTATGAAAATTCACCCGTACTTGGAGTGAATTGAAAATGACAATATACATGGTTGTAGAATTGACCAGTAAATTCAACGGGTATCAAAAATATTTAAGTAACCATTAAAAGATAAACAATTGAAAGATATCATCCAGCAGAAACAGCTATTCCCTCTTCTTCACGCAACGTACTGAAAAGCCGCTGGTTTTCATATCATGAGCCCGGGTAACGTATTCATATTTAGATAACAATATCCTGCCCCATGCTTCCTTGCTATCATAAGATGACGAGGTCCAAAAATAGCCGTACTTCCTAACCCCGCTAAAGCTACCGAAACTACCCCGTGTACCACCGGGTAAAGCTGAAAAACCCGTGGAATTAGTAGCCCCAGTATTAGGACTCTTCCAGTAAAGGGTGTCTGTGATTTTCAATTTCCCCCCTGCTTTATTGCTGCCGCCCAGGGTTGTTTCCATATCTTCCCATTCTTGATCGGAAGGAAGCCTCCATCCCTCGGGACAAATACCTTGCACCCTGTGTGGATCGGAAGGTTCACCATCTTGTGATCTAGTGGCAGCAGCCCAGGTATATAAAGCTCCATAAGTACTTCCATAGGTGGCTTTATCATTCTCATACCAGCAGAAGGCGGCATCCGAGGCAACCAAATTGTCCCACTCCGTTTGAAGTTCAACTTTTTCAACAGGAGTACCATCAGCATAATGAAGGGTAGCCAAATTTTCAGCCATCCAGCATTTCTCAGCAATTTCCACTACCTGGTAAGTATTTCCATCGACATCCGTAACCGTGGAAGGACATACAGGTGTATATTCGTCCACGATGATAAAATCTTCTTCTATCACAGTATCTGATTGATCCTCATTGTTAACAATAAAAGTTATCGTGTAAATTCCCGTATCTGAATACACATGAAAAGGGTTTTGCATGGTACTTGAATCTCCATCTCCAAAATACCATTTCCATTCCAAGGGTTCTCCCAGGGAATGATCTGTAAATTTGACCGTATCCCCTTCTTCCAGGCGGGTTGGTTTAGCAGATAATCTTGCTTTTAAAAGTTCAACCTCCTTAACGGGTTCTTCTCCCTTATCTTTCTTACAACTTGTAGAAAAAACAAGTAAAAAAACAAGAAATATAATTGACCTATAATAACATATATTTTCCATAGCAGTAGTAAAATTACCGTTTAATTTCATAATAAATTTTCAATTTAACAAAAAGTTTTCAACAAATTTTTATATCTATTTTGATGAAACTAAAGTTATGATTGAAACAAATTAAGCGAACAATTAAAAACTTTTCCCTTCTTCACAATAGTTTGATTCCACACAATGTTTGATCCTCGGTTGTCTATTTTTCTTTATTTCAACAAATAATTTACTTAAAAAAACAAATTTACCTAGTATTTGTTTTAATTTGCCACATTCTAAAAGAAAACTGAAAAATTAAAGAAAGAGGTGTGAATGCGGAACCTGTTGGGGAAAATAATCGAGAAGGAGTTAAATGCGTTCCGGGTGCTCAGTGCCAATGGTAAGGTCGGGTGGTTTTTTCGTGATCTTTTACGGTATCCTGGTAGGTATTGGCAATGGAATATATTGGTCCTGCCGAAGTTTTATCACCTACTTGGTTACAAATGAAAAGAACCGTAACTATTTCCTGGGAACACAGGTCTTTATCGTGGTCTTGTGCAATGCTTTAATTCCTTTATTATTTGGCACGTTCATTCTTGGAAAGAATCCTTCCCCTGTTTTTGCAATGTCCGCTTACAAGTACACCGCACTTTTTCTTGTAATCATTTCTCTTGTTGCTGGATTCTTTTATGAAAAGTAATTTTAAATCCCCGAATATTACGAGATTTAGTTATTTCAAATTCGGGAGTTTGTGGAACATTCAACGTGCTATTGCCTTAGCTGTTGGCACGGTACAGTCCGGTTTCATGGTCTTAATGGTTCTCCTGGTGTTGAATTTTGCCGGAAATGAATCGGTACTGGGAAAAATTGAATTTGGAGCTGCCCTATTCTCTGCCATTACTACCTATGTGGCAGGAAGAGTTTCCATGCCAAAACACCGGGGGAAAATGATGTATTTTGCCGCAACCAGCCTATTGATCGGGGGGATTGCCTTATCATTGCTGGTAACCAATAACAACCAATTTATCAACCTGGTAAGCTTTTCTTTTCTTGGTGTGATCATCATGAAGATTAGCCAGGTAATTTCTGATCCAATTATATTAACATCCCACAGTGCCACATTTCTCTCAAGCATCGAGAAATCATCCTTTAACGAAGAAAAAGATAGTTTTTCCTACATCATGGACCACGAGTACTTTTTAAATGCCGGGAGGATCCTTGGTGGAATAATCTTCTTGATCCTGGTAAAATTTGCCAATGATACCATTGCTTTAAGATATAGCTTCATAATTTTTGGAGCCATCATGTTTGTTGCGGCTTCGATGGTAACAAAATTGAACAAGACAGGCTCCCCGGGAAAAAGAGCAATCGAAAATATTGACTAGGGATAAGCTACATGCCTAGTTTAAATCTATTTCTAATCAAGAATGGCGGCCTATTTCCTATACCTCTTATGACCGAACTAAATAAACAGAAATGATATTAATAAACAAAATTATTATGTCCTCATGGAAGGTGACGTTCTGCCCCTGGAAAGTTCACCTATTATAACTTAGCCTAAACACGCAGAAACCCGGGATTATTGGTGTATTTTTTTTTAAAAGGTCTATTTTTGTTTTAAACAACTGGTTTAATGATACTTGTGTCAATGGCATAAAAATTGATTACCGAATCAAGAACAAAATGTTTAATCCTTCGTAACATAAAATTAAAAATACTAGATATGAGATCAATTTACCTTTTGCTAGTTTTAATCATTTCCGGGTCATGTGCCACACAACATATTTATATGAGCGTCATTGAGCCCGCCCCGGTAGACATACCGCCTGATATAAAAAAAGTTGCTGTTATAGACAGGAGCCAACCATCCGATGAAAGTAAAATAGATAAAGTAGACAAGGTACTTTCTCTTGAAAGCAAAGAACTAGACAAAGAAGGTGCGAAAGAAAGCATCCTGGGCCTGGAAAATGAATTGATGAAAAACGATAGGTTCACGGAAATAAAAATGGTGAACATTAACTTAAAAACAACTGGTGCGGGTGTTTTCCCGGCTGCATTATCTTGGGATATGGTGGAGAAAATCTGCAATGAAAACTCTGTAGATGCTGTTTTTTCCCTGGAATTATGGGCATCTCTAAAAACTACTTTTTAGATGCTATAATTTCGAAATAAATTTAATAG
>CAZOSQ010000163.1:0-4725 GCA_964582245.1 uncultured Bacteroidales bacterium
AACCTCACTAACCATAACCAACCCGTGGCTTACGAGGTGAAGATTGTAAAAACCGATAGCCTGGAACCGGCCGATGCCTTGGAAATGAATCCTGCCTGGTACACGCATGCCGAACCTTCAAGGGTCACCAAGAATGGTGGCTATTTTGTCCTGGGAAAACCCATCGAGGTACTGCACGAGTATGCCTGGCAGGTAAAAGCTTTTTCCGATGACCAGGAGATAGCCAAAAGCCCGGTGCAGACTTTTTATGGCCCGCCCGTCATCGAGGAATTCTACGCGGGGAACCACAAGGTAAAAGTGCTGAAAACTTATAACACCAATAAAACAGACCTTTCCGGTCAAGGGGAAATAAGGCTTTCAAAAGATGAGGATAACGAACACTGGGAGAAAGTGGAATTTGAACACCTTAACCTGGTCAATACAGCCGGGCTATACGTGCTGCATTCCGGGGCTATCAAGCACAAGCTCCCCGACTTTCCAAACATTACCCTATCCCCTGGCCATGCCGATAATGACAGTGCCATCTTTTACCCCGATTCAATCCGGCTGGACAGGAACGGGCTATATATCAAGGGAACAGTGGAATGGGACTTGCCTTTTCCATCAACAAGCAAGCAGAAGGCCGTTGTCCAATCACGCCCATCGTGGATCAACTTTGATTCATACCGGTTGCTCGGCAATGCCTACTTGAACGACAAAAACCAGTATGACCTGCTGGAACCTTTTAATTTCCGGCTGGAACTTGCAAATACCTCTGATTTCTTTATCGTGGACAACAAGTACACGCAAAGGTTCAACGGCAAGTTGCTGTTGCCGGAAAATATTACCGGGTCAGTAGAATCAAGGGTATCAGTTCCATTCTCGCGGGTGGAACAATTGTTTTACCTGCCTTTGACCAACCTCGCGCTTAACAACCCGGTTAAACTAGTTAGGAATACCGGGATGTACCTTCAAATTAACGAGGCGGTCATTGACCTTTCCAACAAAACATCCCCGGAAAAATTCATTTCCAACAATCAATGGAAGGGATTGTATATTAATGACTTCGATCTGGTTTTCAAGACCAATGTAGATCGCTATGGCCAATTGACACTGGTAAACGATATAAACAAGAACTTTACCCTTTCCAGTGGCGACAGCCTTGAATGTTGGGCGGTAACCGAAGGGCTGTACCTGGACTGCATGGTTAATTTTACCGTGGATGATAAGTCACGTTTCAATAATTTCCCCAGCCAGCTAACAACACTTGAAATAGATATCGACAACAGCAGTGTCAATTCCAGCCAACTAACGGGGAAAATGAAGATACCGCTGATCAGCGAAACCAAGGATTATACCTATACCGTGCCGGTCTCCAATGATGGTTTCCAAAATGGTTACCTGGACGAGGAACTGGCAGGACAAAGGTTCGCCTTTAACCCCGGGGGTGGCGAACAAAAACTGTTCGTGACAATAAACCGTGCAGTATTTGCCGAAAAGAAAATGCTCGACATGAACGTGTCGGTGGAATGGCCTGCACTGGGATTGACAATGGATAGGGTGGAAGGCTTACGCTTGTGGGGGAATTATGACCTTGGCTTTGGCTCGCCCAACGGCACGGTCAACCTGAACAACCAGGTCACTGGCAAGATGGGTGACTTTCCAATAACTTCCACGACCATTGGCGCGGGCAAATCAACAGGTATATTTGCCTTTGGTACCTCTGCCACCATCGTGATGTCTGATGACGTGGCCGGGGCAGATGGCCCACCCGTGGTCAATATTTATTCCATAGATGAAAACCCGCTATTGGGTCAATACCAGGCTGAATTTACACCGGAAACGACCACCTCCCCTGGTGGTTGGGAAAGTGAACCTTCTGATAAAAAAGATCAGGGAGGTATCATGGGCGATCTTGAAAATGCCGGGGGGTCTACTGACCTAGCCAACTTGGAAAAGGAAATAAACCAGCAGTTAAATTTCAGCCACGCTGATATTATTGAAAATTCCGTTTCAATGCTGGAATCATTGACCCAATCCCAAACAACAAGCACCGGGAAAGAAACCCCGGGCAATACCACCCGGGAAAGCGAAACGGTTGAAACTATATCACCCGCTGGCCTTTCAGCCGCGCAAAAAGAAGAACTGGAAAGAAAAATGTACTTGTTTGTTTCCAAGAACACCCGGTTTGTCACCGGCAGGATAGAAGCAGTAACAGGCAGCGTCACATCCAGGATAGATAGCGCTACCCTCATGGTTGCCCAATCTTTTAAAAATATTGTTGACACGGTTATCAATAAAATTGCTGAACAAGTTGATGAAAAGATAGAAGATGAATTTATCTCGGGAGTGTTGATTGATGTCACCAGGACTACCTCTTCCAATATTTCAAATAGCTTGACAGGAAGGCTGGTTAATTATGTTGATACTGCCATATCCGCGCCATTGCGCACAGGATTGTCCAACAAGTTAAACCTCACGATTTCAACAGCTTTTAATTCCTTGGCAGTTAACATGATCGAGAAAGGAAGCGTGAATGACCAAGATATGGCAATAGCTTTTGATAATGCTAAGGACGTGTTGATGGATGGTCCGTTTACCATGGAAAAATTAAAAATGGAAATCCGGGTCAAAACAAGCGGGCTTATCAATGAAGTTTTAAACCCGGAATTGGTATTCAAGGATATGATGGCCGCGGTTAAAAAAGAATCTGTCCGGGCAGGGAAACAGTTTATTGAAGATCAAGCCAAGGAATTAGTCAGCAACGTGGTGGACGAGTACATGGGAGAAACAGCTGCGGCTATCGTGGAGAATTTCCCGATGGACATGTCCAATGTCGCGGGCAAACTGGCTAAAGGTGATTTAAAAGGCGCCCTTTCACTGGATAAAATAAAGATCGCGCTAAATTCCCGGATAGTCAGCTTTAACGGTGAAATTGGATATACCAAGGATGACCCGGTTTATGGCGGGATATGGCGGGGAAATATCAGTGCGACGATAAAAACCCCAAAAACCTTTAATTTCACAGTTCAATATGTAACCGGGAAAAAAGATGATAATGATTACTGGTTCTGCCAGCTATTGCCCGGTGATGGTAAGGATGTTGCCATGAATGATACTACTTGTCATCCCTTGACCAATCCCATGAACCTTGGACCTGTCCAACTGGTAGGTGCTTCCGGTAGGCTTTACCACCACATGAGGGACAATAAAACGGCCATCGTACCTGACCCCTTGGTCAATTACGGGGCATATATGCACCTGGTACTATTTGATTCCAAGAAAGAAGGAAAAACTTTACGGTTAGAAGTGGCTGCTGCCATAACTACTGAAACAAACGGTGATTACGTGGTTGATTTTGATGGCAACATGCAGGTACGGGCCAACAACCCAACTATCGCGGGCGAGGACAAGTCTGCGGTGGGAGCAGGTGGTGTATCCTTGCATTTTAATTCCGCGGAAAGCCATTTTATAGGAAAGGGGTGGTTAGTTATTGAAAAAACCGGTCAACTGTGCATGGAAGGCGTAATTTACGCGGATATTAAGCCCGGGGAATGGATGTTGTCCATTGGTACAAGGGAAGAAAGGATCATGGTAGTGCCGGCATGTGCAGGATGGTCTCCAACAGGATGGTTGACCGTGGACCAGTCAACGGCAGAATTAGGACTGGGCGTACAATTTTCCATTGATGCCAGCGTAGGCTTTGATGTCAGCGTGGTGGCTTTGAACGTGAACGTGTCTGGTGGAGTCGCCGCGGGTATCCAGGCAAAAGTCCAGTATGCCCCATCTTTCCAGTTAATGCAAGCCGGTTTATGGGCCGAAATATGGGCAAAGGTAGTGGTTGATTACATGATTAACCTGATCATCAAAAAATCCGGCTCGATAGAATTAATAGACCTTTATGCCTCGGCAGACCTGTTGGTTATTTTTAATCCCCCGCCATCGATGTTAAAAGGTAGTGTCGAAGGTTACCTGGAACTGCTGGGAATTGTAAGCTGTGATTTTGAAGCAAGTATTGAAAAACCATTGTAAATTTGCACTGCCCTCCTATTCCCCCTTTAGGGGGCAGGGGGCAAGGCAGGGGCAAAAAAGGAGAGAATATAAACTAAAACAGAAAATGATGAGAAAAAAAGGTTTGTTTTTTATATGGTTATTATCTTTAACATTCCTGTCAAAGGCCCAGGAAAGAGGGTTGACCATTAATGAGGCTCGATTACTGGGTAAATGGAAGTATGTTTACCTGGATTTTAAAAGACCGGTCGATATTAACCGGGACGGGATAAAATCAAGTAATGGATTGGATGAATATTGTGCCAAGTTAAATACGATTGAATTTTTTGATGATTTTACAGCTATTTTTGCACAGGATTCTGCAAGAGGGACATGTAAGCTTGAAGAACCTGCATACTATACATGGGAAGTTGTAAAAAAGAAAGTGGGAATAGTTAGCTACAAAAATGACGAACGGGTAGAAAAAACTAAAAAGATGAAAGTAATTCTTCTTAAACATAAAGAATATACTTTTGAATATAAGGAATTATACGTAAAAAAATGGGGAAAAGGGATACTGGTCGTCCATGATTTAGTTAATGACGGCACCGACTCAACTAGCGACTGTTTAGTGACCATGAGAAAAATGGAAGGAATTAAAATGAATATTTCATCAAAATGACTATTAACTAATTACCAATATACCAATTACTAGTTACCAATTACTAGTTACCAATAAACCAATACCCCAATGAC
>CAZOSQ010000163.1:4825-7400 GCA_964582245.1 uncultured Bacteroidales bacterium
ATACCAATTACTAGTTACCAATTACTAGTTACCAATAAACCAATACCCCAATGACTAATATACCAATGACTAATATACCAATGACTAATATACCAATGACTAATATACCAATTACCAATTACTAAAATTGAGTAAAAATGAATATTAAAAAAACAATACTAATCCTACTAATCCTAATCCCGGCAATATTGCCGGCCCAGAAAACCGTTGTCCTGACCCAAAATTCCAAGGAGCAACCCGGTATCATTAACGTGAAATGGTATTCACAACAATTTACTTATCCCGGGGGCGTGAATGTTTACAGGAAAAAGCAAGGGCAAACAAGTTGGGAAAAAATTAATGAACAACCAGTTATCATGCAGGATGAAATGGATGAAAAGTATTATCGTGATGATGAAGACCTACAGGTATTCGTGGAATTAATGAAAGAAGCAAAGCCTGGGGATTTGAATGGATTTGTCCTACTTTACGTGATGATCAAATCTTTTACCAGCGATGCATTTTCCCGTTTCGTGGGGATCCAAATTGATGACAGCCATGTAAATCCCGGTGAAACTTACCAGTACAAGGTAATGAAAATTGAAAACGGGCAGGAAAAACAACTTGCTATTTCTGAACCGGTAACTGCTGGAGAATTTAAGCCCTTGTCTCCTGTACAGGAAATTTTTGCCCGTTCAGCGGAAAAAAAGGCAGAGTTAGGGTGGAAAATAGAAGAACAAAGATTTTACGGGGTAAATATTTACAGGTCTGCACCCGGCCAGGATGAAAAAAAACTAAACGATAAGCCGGTCATGATCTCGATGGTCAAGGACAGTTCCGGGAACAGGGCATACCCCGAAGTTAAGTTTATCGATGACAGCCTTACCGAGGGCAGTATTTTTCAATACCGCCTTGCAGGTGTGGATTTTTTTGGCAACGAAACAGATTATTCAAAGCCCATCGAGGTACCAATAAAAGATGTTACCCCACCATTGCCCCCCGCGAACGTGGAAAGGGAAATTAACAAGTTGCAGGTTACCATTACCTGGCAAAACATGGAAAAGAACGATTTGGCAGGGTTCAACATATACCGCAGTATGCATGACCGGGATGATTACGAAAAGATAAATAGCATTCTCGTACCTGCATTGTCCAACCAGTATATCGATAAAGTAGACTACCCCCACGGGTATTATTACTATGTTGCGGCAGTGGACAAATCCGGGAATGAAGCCAGATCACACAAGATGTTTGCAGAGGTGCAGGATGTTTTTCCCCCTTCTGTCCCCGGGAACGTGAAAGCAATGGCAGACACCGGGAGGATCATGGTTACATGGGACAAAAATGTTGAACCTGACTTGGCAGGGTACTTGATCTTTAGGAAAATTAAGAGCAACAGCAAACGGTTTATATTGTTAAATGCCAATCCTATTGCAGATAATTTCTACGTAGATTCACTTTCGAGAAACACAAAAAATGAATTTCAATACCAGGTAGTGGCCATGGACACGTCCTACAACAGGAGCGAATTTTCAGAAATAGCTTTTGCCACCATGCCCGATGTAATCCCTCCGGCAAAACCCTACATCAAATCCGTTACGTCAAAAGATGAAAAACTGGTTATCGAATGGATCCGGAACGTGGACACCGATTTAATGGGATACGATGTTTACCGTTCCGAGAAAATAGATACAACAGTGACAACGGAAAAGGTAAACGCCAATCTTTTAACCGCTACTGTTAATGTTTTTACAGACAGGTGGGCAACACCGGGAACGAAATATTATTATCATTTAATAGCAAGGGATAGCAGTGGCAACCAATCTGCAAGGTCTGAGATTTTTAGTGGCATTATCCCGGTACAAGGACAAGCTGCTGCATTAAAGATTTCCAATTACAAAGTAAACTACAAGTCAAATAAAAACCATGTAGAATTGTCCTGGAAAGTAGAAGCAGAAAACTTGCTGGGGACAATGATATTCCGGAAAGAAAATGAAACAGGCGCTTTCAAACCATTGACAGGGCTACTGGAAAACGAAGAATACGTGGACAAGGAAATAAGAAAACAAGCTACCTATTTTTATGAGATAAGGGGATATGATAAGTCTGGCAGTATCGCCAAGTCGGAGACGAGGAGCGTGGTGATCCAATAAAGACGGAAGATGGGAGATGGGAGATGGAAGAAGGAAGTTGGAAGTTGGAAGATGGAAGTAGGAAGCTGGCAGATGACAGTAGGCAAATGAAAATTGAAAATAGACAAATGACAAATGACAAATCACCAGTTACAAATTCCCAATTCCCAATTACCAGTTACTAATGACCAATTACTAATGACCAATCACCAGTTACCAATTCCCAATTCCCAATGCCCAATTACTAGTTACCAGTTACTAGTTACCAGTTACTAGTTACCAATTCCCAATTCCCAATTCCCAATTCCCAATTACCAATTACCAATTACCAGTTACCAATTACCAATTACCAGTTACTAATGACCAATGACCAATGACTAATGACTAATGACTAATGACCAATTACCAGTTACCAATTACCAATTACCAGTTACCAGTTACAAAAAAAAATCATTATCTTTATA
>CAZOSQ010000164.1:0-7399 GCA_964582245.1 uncultured Bacteroidales bacterium
CTGTATTATTATCTTCATCCTTTTTCTGTTTGTTATCCTCGGCGCCGCTGCCGAAAATCCGGATTATTTTGTCTTTGCCATCATTACTGTTTTCCCATACCTTTTCAAAGTACTCCCGGAGAGCGCCCTTCAGGCTTGAGCCGTGTATTGTGGGGTAATCGGTGATCGGGTCGGTCTGCACGAGGTTGTCAATAACGCCGTAGCTGGCGTCGCCGCTGCCGACGTGCATATTCGTAAGCGCGCGAATAATGTAGATTTTAGATTTCATGGTTGCCACATTTTTATAGTTTTACAGAATGATTATATCCGATTTTATAGAAATTTGCATATTCTTCTAATGCCTTTTTGAATGCATCAGCTTTTTCATTAGTATCAAAATAAAACACCGAACCGCGCTTGAGCAGGTTTAGCCGGTCGCTGCGGGACACCACGCACTGATTTTTTTTGAAATCAAAATGCGAGTAGTTTTGCGTGTTTTTGACGGATGTTTTTAAATATCTGAATGGTTTTGTTTGGGCGACCGCAAATATGCTTGTTTTATATGGGTCTTCTGCGTAATACGCGTCGGAGATGAGCACAACCTTCGGAGAATTATGCGGGCTAAACTTGATCTCGTCTTCGATATTTTTATCGATAGGTTTGAATTCGATGCTGAAAGGACTTTTCTCGGCGCCCATTACGACCGTTTTCAGCGAGTTCAGGTTCTTTATTTCTTCCGAAAACTCGACATTGAAAGCGTAATAAAAGCCCTTTCCCATTTTGTAAACAATCTGCTTATAAAAAGCGTTTTCCTGGGTCTGGCCGTCTTTGCCCTTTGTTATACCTATGCGCTCTTCTTCTATGAATGGGCTGTTTTCGTCGTTGCTATCACAAGTATAAAACAAGTGAGATTTGTGGTTTTTAATATTAATCAGAAAATCGCTCAGGCCTGTCTTTTCGTAATAATTTTCAAAATAGGGCGATGAGCCGTTGTGTAGATTGGTTTTCGGCAATATCTTTTCGGAATCCTTCTGGCCGGTTAGTTTAAGGTTTTTCAGTTCGAAATCGTTTTTAATCACATCCAAAGGATTGGGCAGATAGAAATGATCGCAAACATCGTCGTAAATATATATTGGCGAAATCTTTTCAATTTTCCCGAAGGTCTGACTTCTGTTGTCATACTCAAAGCTGTTTGCGCCGATCTGCTCTTCTGCAATTATTTTATCTGTAATAGGTATTTGCCCCTTGATCATAAGCAGATAATACCGCAGCATTCCCAAAATAGTGGTCTGCTGAGGGAAATACGCCGAGCGCTGGAAATAATCCGTCACAAATTTTTTGTTTCTCTTTCTGTATTTGGTTTCCTGTCCGAAAAAGTAGGAATCCAGTGAGCGCATCAGAACTAAATATTTATTTGGCATCGTAATCCCTCCTTATGAATTTGATTAAACGGAGTCCGCTATATACCTTATTCAAGGCCTTATCGGGATTATCCTTATTTTCGCAGAAAGCAAGATGGACCAGGTCTTTAACATTTTGGATAAAAGCATTATTTGCCGATTCCAGATGTACCGTTTCGTCGTAGAAATTTTTAAAGAAATTATCGAGGCGGGAATTGTCGGCAGCTATTTCCTTCAGAATAGCCTTTTGGTTTTCTAGATTATAAATCAATGATGAAATGATCTTTGTATCAGCGTTACTCCGTATTTTATTTATAAGCACTGCGAATTCCGTATCCTTGAAAATAACATCCTCGAAATACCCACCGCTGTGCTTCTGGATTTTGAATGCGATAGCGTTTTTATCACCAGTTTTTGCTTTGTTAAATAGCAAGTCCTTCGCCTGTTCAATTGCCTCATGCATCGGGTATTTGAAGTACGTGATCGAAACCCCGTAGGACATAGAGGGCGTTTTCTCGGCTTTTTCAAGTACATTCGACAGATTGCCATTATCGAGAATTTTTTTCATGAAAACATCATCAATCACATCAATCAGGTCAAAAACATTCTTATCTTTGGTCACAACGGGCGCAAAGAACAAAAGGTCGTCGCCGCCCGCATAAACAGGTTCGCCGCCGTATTTCTCTATCTCGTTTGCAGCCTTGCCCGCAAAATCGGCGAGCGCTTTGGAAAAGGTCTGGATTTTATCACGCTCATTAGCATAAATAGATTTGATCAGCGCTCCGACGTTGTCTCCGTCGGCCTGGACAATGGCCACATAGCGGTGTGCGGTTTTAAGATTTTGCTTGATGTCCTTTTGGGCAATCAATCCTTCCCACAGAAAATCATCCTCGTCTATTGATTTAATTTCTTTTTCGATTTCATCATTATTTTTATCGGTTTTAGATTTAAGCTCATCTCTCTTAATGCTTTTTGCATTTGAGATTGCATCATTGATTCGCTTAATCTCCAGCTCCAGTCCCTTTATCGCGATTCTTAGTAATGAAGGAAAACTTTTGCCGGGGCTAAGGAAATCCACACCACTTTGCTTGGCGAAGTTCTCCAGCACTCGGAGAAACAGCTCCTTGTCGCAGGGTATATATTTATCCTGAAGCTCACAATTGGCAAGGATTTTATTCATTATGAAAATCGGATTATCGTCATCGCTTTTCGTGTGGCTATCTTTCAGATCAATTTCCGTTTCGGCGATGTAAGTCTTGAAATAATTCCGGAAATAAGTTTTGATCTCATCCTCGCTCACACCATTAAGGCATGGCTTAACTTGTTTGCAAAAGCTATCAAGCGCTTTATCCACAGCTTCCTGTAGTTCTTTATACAGTCCGTCGTCAGACTCGAGGATGAGCCTGTCGGGGAAGATGCCCGCGCGGGTGGGAGCGCCGGTTGCCCCGTCCGGATTCGGAATGATGAATTGATCATCGTCCACTCTCGTTCGAATTACTTCGATTACCTTTCTCATCAGCCAGGAAAAGATGAAGCTGGCGGCCCACAGCTCGCGGGTCTTTTTGGCCAATACCATAGAACCATGTATGGGCCCAATCGTCAGAGCAGTATATTTTTTAGACATTTTCCCATCCTTTATTCATTAGCATTTCAAATAGTTCTTTCCAATACATTTCTGAAGGTGTTTTTAAAAATATCTTATCTTTAGTTTCCTTGTAATTCTTATGATTTTTAAAAAATACAAATGTTTCATCCTCAATTCTGTTGAGTTGGGCATCTTCATCAGAAGGGGCAAGGATGTATATAGTATTTTCATAAACCTTGAAAAGAATTGGAGAACGAAATCTTTCAATTTTTGATTTATCTTTTTTTGGAACATGCTCTATATTTACTGTAATATTTTTTTGAGGCACAGAAATATTGCCAGCCAAACCAAGCATAGCTCTGACAAAAGCCGGTGATTGATTATCAGGAAAAACCTTAGGCGGTTTTTCTTTATTATTCAGCAAATATTTTTTTACCACTTCTTTATCCCATTCAATATTTTGGTTTTGAAAAACTTGTTTAATAATAGAATCTTCATTCTGCATATTTTTTATGTTTTTATAAATATTGTCGATTTTTTGGCATATATTTTCTATTTCATTTGATTTAATATCCTGCTTGACGGCATACTGAAAATATTTTCTAAAAAATGCTTCATAATTATTTTTAGGTTTATCAATTCTTTGCTTGTTGACTTCTTCAACCGTAAAGCATCCAAATCCCTTTGACTGGCGTGTACCGAAATTTATTGAAGCAAATAATTCATGTATATATTCTTTAATTTTATTAATCAATGCGGGATGTAAGGATTTTATTGTTCCATTTATTTTTTTATGCATCACAGCCAAAATTGTATCTTCACCGCAAGAATCTTTTTCATTAATTGTATCACTGTTTCTGTGGAATTTGATAAGAGGATTATTGGCGAAATACTCAGATGAGCAGATTACATTAAATTCTTCAGGAAAGAAATCTTTCATGTATCTTTTAACTTCCTCTACACGGCCATTATTTAAAAATGAGAATATCAAAAAATATTCCACCCCTCCCGCTGCTTCAACCCTTACCTTATAATCCATTGCTCCCTTTTCTTCATTCAGCCACCATGTTTTGGGGATTTTTTCTTTGCCGCCCATTTTTTCGATAATAAACTTATCCAGCTTGGGTTTTAGCTCGGTGGCGCGAAGCGTAGCGCCGGACTGGTCGTGCTGGAAGTGGATTAGCGGCGTGTGCTGCTTCAGCTTGAATTCGATTTGGTATTTGCTCATAATGGGCGTCCCATATTAATGTATAATGATATTATCATGATTATAATTGTTATTAACATAATCAGGCTATACAATACAATTTTAAATATCTTGCTTTTCAACTTGTATTTTCTAAAACTGAAATATGTCACAACTGCCAGCGCAAGCAGTAGAGCTATAAGTCCCCAACTGTAACACGATGCGTATTGTTCAAATTCTCTTGAGAATTTATCTCCGAATATATTCATTCCTAAAAAGCTGGTTATCAGGGTCGGTATCAGGAATATTGCCCCGAGAACGGTTAGTTTTTCCATTCTCGCGTTGGTTTCCTTTTCCTCGAGGAAGCTGGCGTATTGGTAGAGTTCGTCGATTTCGCGATTGAGGTCCTTGATGTCTCGCTCGATTCGCATCATTTTCTGCATCTGGTCATATATCTCTATTCCCTGCTCCTGGGCGGTTACCTCTCGGAAATAGAGCTGGTTAACGAATTTCAGATAGGCCTCGTTGATCTGCTCAATTTCTTTCAGGGATTGTTTGTGATGGTCATTATTTTGGGTTGGTATGTTTGATATTCGGGCTACTTCCCGGGAGAATCGGAGTATCGATCCGCGCTGGATCAGGCATAGCACGACTATTTGGTAATACATTGTCCGCACATGATTCATTATATTTTTTTCGCCAAATTCTCCGGAACTCGTCAGGCAAACGAATGAATAGCGCGACATCCCATACAAAGTGCCCCAGTCGGCAAATCGGGGGTATGTGTGTTCGTCGATTAATTCGCGTAACATGTTTTTGTGGCTGCAGCTCGGTGATTTTTTGTCAACAAATATATATGAATACCAATCTCCGCTTTTTTGATAATTGTATTCGTATTGATTTGTGTTTGAGTTAAAGCGGCATTGTTGTAAATCATTTATAAGGCCGTCATTTTTGTGCCAACAAATTACGAACATCCGGTCGTCGATCAGGGGATCGATAACGATCCTTTGCATTTTCTCCTGATCCTTAATGGAATTCTTTGCGCAAAACTTATGTTCATTTAATAATTTCAGAATAAATTGTGGGATATATTTTGGGCTGGTTTGCAGTTTATCGATTTTGGGTGTTTTTTCGTAGTCAAATTCCGAGAAATCTTCTTTTCCCAGATAATTATTATTCAAGTTTAAATATATTGAATCTGCTAAAAATTTGTCTTTGACAACCTTTAACCTGCTTGGGGGTTCCTTGCAATCAACAGTGCATGATAAAAACTGCGGATAAAGCCGTCTTCCGTATTCATTGATCCTGAGAATATCTTGTATTTTTTTATATTCATGATTGTTAAGCCTGAATGTCAAAATTGCCATGCCGGTGTTATAGACATGAAGATATATTTCTTCGATATCCAATTCGTATTTTGTTTCAACCTCATTGTCATTTTTTTCTTCTTGCTGAATACATATAATATACTTAGAACCTTTCGCAATATCATAGCTGAAGTGGGCAATTATCGATTTCTCGTCTATCTCCGGATTTTCATCATAAATCGCCTCGCGAACGAAATCATAGAAATAAGTATATTCATTATAATCAGACGTATCCTTGAATTTGAATTCCCCTTTATCCCAGAATTTATCATTAAGCAAGTCACTGAATTTCTGTAATTTAGTCCTCTCGGAGAACTCGGCATCCTCTTCCGTTTTTTCCGATTCAAAATAATCCCAACGGAATGGGAACATAAATACATGATAACTTTCCATATCTTGCTCTTATTTATTTATGATGCGGACTATTTCCTCGATTTTTTTCAATAATTCATTTTCATTGAAAACTCCGGAAGCGATTCCGAAAAATCCATTCTTTCCGCCTCCGTGATATGCTTTGTTATTATCTATTAAATATTGGAAATGATTTGCGATTTGATCTTTGGATGGGCCGTAATAGTTGAGTTCGTCTGAAGTATAAATAATTAGATGTTCCGTTTTTCCGAACATTCGGTCGGTAATTGTGCTGAATTTTGGAGTCATAGATTTGATAATGTGAATGCTATCCAGAATAGTATGCTGGTTTTCGATGGATTCAACGGCAAGCTTTTCGTCCTCTTCGCTGACGCCCTGGGCCTTTCTGTCTGCGCGGCGTATTTCATTGATTTCATCCTCTGTGGCGCCAAAATTCATCATTGCCGGGATATATCCCTTATCGTTTTCAGCGATGAGCTGCTGTCTGCGAGTCAGAGTAATTCCCAGCAAATCGGCAACTTGTTCAATCGATGATGGTTGGTTGGATTTTTCATTATGATGGTCGATATCAATGTAATTATCGGGCGGTTTGATGTCCTCGATAAGCTCTATTCCTACGATATTACTCGATTGCAATTCGCGTATAATATCTGAATATGCACTTAGTTTTGCGCCCCATGAGAGATTTTTGTCAAAATATTGAATGCTATATTCTGAATTTTGATCTTCGATGTATTTATCGAGAATATTTTTTATTTCGATCATTTCGAGATCGTATCCACCCAAAAGAAAACTAAAATCTGGAAAAAACGAGGTCATAATATCATTCTTGAAAATATAAATAGATATTAATTTAGATAAATATAACCGGTATTTATGATATGAGATTGAATAATAATTCTTAGATCGAAGAAAAAATAAGCTATCTGTAAAATAAATAAAAAATGTTGTTATACAAAATAAATACTGCCAAATAAAAATAATTTGTAATTTTGCTGCTACGCATAATAATTTGCCGATATGGCAGAAACCACTATCACCCCCGGGAGCGGCACAAAAACGCCCCCGGAGCGCTCATCAGCCTCACATCTTCTCCACAATCGCCTTTCGGCGAAGTTCGCGGGCGGTGGGGTCGCTCGCGGGCGGCGGGAAAATGGCGCTCGAAGCTCTCCTGGCCGACCAATTTTATAATCGCATAAGCCCAGCGATCGGGCAGAATGCGTTTGAAAAAGAGCGCGGAAGCCCACGATGACGATTTCCCGACGTAGCGGGCGAAATCGGAGAGCGTAAATCCGGATTTTTCGAGAATATATCGGCCCTCGCGACCATTTAATTTGTCAAATTGCATGTTTATATCTCCTGTTGAGTTGATTATAATTGCTCAGAGTGCAGAATTTGTCAAAAACAGGCAAAATCAGGCATTTTATTGAATTGGCTGACAGGATTTGGCAAAATTCCGAATTATTATGATTACAATCCGGCTTCCAATGCGGCTTTTGAGCGGTTC
>CAZOSQ010000165.1:0-7387 GCA_964582245.1 uncultured Bacteroidales bacterium
TAGTCCCCCTGGTAAAGCATGGTTAATAAGTCTGCAATGAACCATATATCATCAAACTGACTGGTAAGTCTTATCGTTTTTTTCTATATCCAGCAAGATCCGCCCAGAGTCCTTTAAAAGACCTATGGACCACTTGATGATCACGAATGAACTGAGCAACCCCGCGATGGTATCAATGTAGGAAATATTCCATATCATGGCCGCTACCAATCCGAGGATGGCTGATAGGCTGGTCAGTCCATCTGCTATCACGTGCAAGTAAGCTGCACGAATATTATGGTCTGAATGTTCGTGGTCGTGGTGCAACAAAAAAGCACTGGCAATATTCACAACCAAGCCGATAATGGCTACCAAAATGGCTTCCTTATATACAATATCGACAGGATTATAAAAGCGCTTGATGGATTCAAGCATGATTACGATCGCAAAAATGAGCAACATTAAGCCACTGCTATACCCGGATAAAGAAAGAATTTTGTCCGAGTTACCCGGGAAATTTTTATTTCTCGAAAGTTTCCTTACAATTATATAAGCCATCCAGCTTAATCCTATAGCCAGCACGTGGGAGCCCATGTGAATACCATCAGCAAGCAACGCCATCGAATGCGTAGACAATCCATATACAATTTCTACAACCATGGTGATGGCTGTAATAAAGACCACCCACATGGTTTTATTTTCATGTTCATGCTTATGACCCGGCATGATAATTTTATTTTATTAATAATAAGACTAAATTAAAAATAATATATCGAATGACCAATTAAATTGCTCGATTCCATTCAAAAATCTGCCGGTTCAGATAATTTTGCAAGATACTCCCTTCTTCTTTATTTCAAAAAAATTCGAGTTAAAACCTTTTCCATTTGCCGAGAGATCGAGTTGTTTTTCATTAACCATATCATGTATCGCCCTCACCCAGTGATCGTGGCTATTCAAACTTTCTACCAGGATCAATTCCTCCCCTCCATTTTTTAAAAACAATTGTTGGTATTCCTTGCCAATTTCCACGATGGTTTCGAGACAATCTGCCACGAATGAGGGTACTGCTATTAGCACCCTTTTAGTTCCCCGCCTAGCCAAATCCACTAAAGTTTTATCGGTAAAGGGAGATAACCAGTTCGTAGAAAGCCTGGATTGGAAAGTGGTCGTACATTTATTTTTATCTAATTTTAAAGCATGGATCAATAGGTCCGTGGTTTCATAACAAGTAGCCTTGTAACAATATGCTCCATGGGAGACCATGTTTCCATTACAATTGCAATCACTACATTTTATACCGGGGTGCATCTTGTTAACTTGTCGTAAGGGCAAACCGTGATAAGAGAACAAGACATGATCAAAATTACCGGGTGAATAGGAGGAAATTTGCTGGGCATAAGATTCTATAAATGAACCATTCTTATAAAATTGCCCAATGATCTTGATGGATGGAACATAATTCCATTTCTGAATTTCCCTCATAAATAAGTTAATGATCGTACCCGAGGTTGCCGATGCAAACTGGGGAAACAAGGGTAAAAGAGATATCTCTTGGTAGTTTTCTTTTTTGATTTTTTTCATAACATCTTTAAGAGAAGGTTCTTGGTATCGCATAGCGCCAAGTACGGTGTATTCTTCACCAACCTGCTCTTGAAGTTTTTCTACCAGGTTATTCAAGTTCACGAGTAAAGGAGACCCCATGGGAGTCCAAAGTTCCTTGTATAACTTGGTTGATTTTCGTGCTCGAAAAGGAACAATTATGAAATTAACCAATAATTTTCGCCATAACCAAGGTAAATCAATTACCTTCTTATCATTCAAGAATTCAAAAAGATACCTTGAAACGTTTACCACGGTCGGTTTAGTTGGCGTCCCCACGTTTACCAGGACAAGAGCTTTCCTTAATTTTTCCACGATCACTATTTATAATTAATCCAGTCAATATTCTTTTTCAGCATGTCCAATGTATTTTGTTCTTTACTTCCCGGCTCGGGAGTAAAATTATACTCCCAGCTAGCCCCCGGGGGCATTGAAACTAGGATAGATTCGATGTTTCCTTCACTTTCCAATCCAAATTTTGTTCCCCTATCATAAACCAGGTTAAATTCCACATACCTACCCCTTCGCAACTGCTGCCATTGCTTCTCCCGGGTTGTATAATGCATGTTCTTTTTATTATCCAGTAATTGAATATAAAGTTCCGGGTATAATTTTCCCAGGTCAACAGAAAATTTCACTAAATCATTAAAAAGATGACTTTTTGAAGGTTGTAAATAGTCATAAAATATGCCTCCTACCCCTCGTGTCTCACCTCGATGAGACAAATAAAAATAATCATCCGCATGTTGTTTAAATCCCGGGTAAATATCACCATTGATAGATTCACATAGTTCTTTTAATTTCTCATGAAAAAATTTAGCTTCCAGGGGATCAATATAATGGGGTGTTAAATCTATTCCGCCACCAAACCAGCATTCACCAGTTTCCAACTCAAAAAAACGGGTATTCATGTGTATGATCGGTGACCAAGGGTTTACCGGGTGAATAATGGAAGACAAACCCGTTGCTACAAAATGATTCCCCTGCTTCCCGATGACTTTCATCATTCTTTCAGAAAGGTGCCCGGATACAAGTGAGAAATTTATAGCTCCTTTTTCAACGTGTTTCCCTTGCTGGATTACTCGAGTAATTCCCTTCCCGATTTTCTTTTCCCAGTAATCTTCTGAAAAAATAGCGCCACCATCGGCCTTTTCTATTAATTCGCATCCCTTGGCTTGAATTTCTCGGAATTTTTCAGCAATATCTAATGCCCTTTGCATATCCAGTGATATATTATCACCAAAAGAAACATAATATATAGGTAATTGTTTGCTGGGAATCCGGGAATTTAGCACACAATTTATATGAAGCTTTATTGGTAGTGATCGTAAATATCCCTAGGGAAAAAGCCTCCAACTAATTATTATTTATCACTGGAAAAAGGTTCTTGATACTAATCTATGACAAGTGTTAAAATTCTCAAGCAGAATAAACAATTTGTTCTTTGACTAATTCACCCGCTACAGAAAAATCGGATACCGAAACTATTTTTACTTTTTTAAATTCTCCGATTATATCCTTGTCGCCAGTTAAAATCCTTACTGTTGCACGCCCTTCTGTATACCCGGTCAAGTAACCTTGCTTATCTTTTCCTGTTACCAGGACGTCCAATATTGCCCCCTTCATGTTGGCATGGTAGCGGGAAGCATTTTTCCTTAGAACTTCGTTCAACCGGGCATGCCTTTCTTTCTTAATCTCATCGGGAACATCATCCTTCCACCGGTAACTGAGAGCACCTGGCCGAGGAGAATATTTGGCTATATATGCCATTTTGAATTCAAAATTATTCATGGCATTTATGGTATTTTGGAATTGCTCCTCAGTCTCACCCGTGAAACCAACTATAATGTCAGTGAATAAGGTCGTTGACGGGATATGCTCCCGGATCCAGGAAACCACTTCCTCGTATTGTGAAAGCGTGTGGTTTCTTTTCATGTGGATCAGGACATTATTATCACCAGATTGCAGGGGAAGATGCACTTGTTTGGCCAAACAATTATATCGCGACATAACCTTGAAAACATCTTCCTTCATGTCTTTGGGATGGGGTGAAGTAAAATAAACCCAAAACTTTTTATCCACGAATTTTATAGACAACTCGCCAATTTTTTCCAGGAGTTCATGAAAAGGGATCTCCTGTCCCGGCTTGTCAAAACCGTAAGAATTGACATTTTGTCCCAACAAGGTTATGGATTTGTAATCTTGAAGTATGAGTTGCTCAACTTCCTTTAATATTTCTGTTGACGGACGTGAAATTTCCCTGCCCCTGGTGTAGGGAACAGAACAAAAACTGCAAAATTTATCACACCCGTTTTGAATGGGTACAAATGCTTCAAAATTACTGGAATAAGAGGGTTTGACATCCCAAAAAGTATGGATATTTTCATTGGCCGGAAACCTGATCATGTTTCCGGCTGATAATGCTGTAGTCACACCATACTGCTTGATAAAGTCAGGCAGTTCATGTAACTCGCTCATGGGAAATACAAAATCGAACATCTTCAAAAATTTTTCCCTGTCAGCGGGTAAAACACATCCTGAAGCAAAAGTGATGATATTCTTATGATTTTTCCAGCGGTTCCACCGCCAAATTTTATTATATACCTTGTCAATGGGTTTTTGTCTAACTGAACAAGCCAATATACCCAAGATATCTGCCTCTGTCTCATTTTCAGTATAAACGTACCCTTCCTGGTCCAAGACTGCACGTACACGTTCAGAATCAGCCATGTTCATTTGACACCCCAGTACAACTAAATGATATTTCATCCACCCAGTATATTTATTTTTGATTCTTATCTTTCCATTCTCATAACAAGCAATTTTCTTACTTGTTGCCCGCGGTTTACATTTTAAATAGAATTACTTATTTTGTTTACAGGCTTTTGATTATATCGTTTTAATCAACTTATTTTTTCAAAAAACTAATTTTTTTTAGAATAATTCTATCATGACAAGTCACAAGATACAAATATAAATAATTTAGATCAATTTTAAATAAAGAAATACCTCACTAATCTATTACAAGAATTATTTGGCAAAGGTAATGGATAAATATTTAATATATCATCCAAAATGCAATTTCCCAATGTTTAAAAAGTTTTAGAGAGAATAATTATTAAAAAAAATAAAGCAGAGAGGCATCAGGATGCCAAAAAAAGTATATTTTTATCTTTTATTAACGTTTCTCGTATATGAATATATATATAACTATCATAGTCCTGGGTCTGTTGATTTTTTCCTCGCACGCTTTTAACGAATTGTTTGATAAAACTAAAATTCCAAATGTTTTGCTACTCTTACTCATAGGGATTATAATCGGTCCGGTGAGTGGAATAGTATCCAAGGATTTTTTTGGTGAATTGGGTAGCGTTTTTACTACAATAACATTGGTAGTGATTCTTTTTGAAAGTGGTGCCGGGCTAAATATCAAGGAAATTAAAAGTTCTATCGGATCTGCATCCTTAATCACTATATTAAATTTTGTTATCACCGTGGTGTTGACCTCTTTTCTTTCCCGTTGGCTTTTATCCCTGGATCTTCTTAGTTCCATTTTCGTGGGATCTATAGTGGGGGGAACTTCTTCCGCCGTTGTGATTCCCATGGTAAAACAATTAAAAATGGGAAACAAGGGCAGTTCTGTCCTCATCCTCGAATCTGCTTTGAGCGATGTACTTTGCCTAGTCGTGGGTCTTGCTCTCCTGGATGGAATTGCCGAAGGTGTAGTAGCCCCGGAAATGGTATTGTCCAAGATGTGGAAAGCCTTCTTATTTGCCATTATAATAGGATTGGTTGGCGGTATTTTATGGTCTGCTTTAATCCAGCTCGTCCGAAGTATTAAAAACTCGATGTTTACCACCCTTGCTTTCGTGTTTGTGCTATATGGAGTGGTGGAAATCCTTGGCCTTAACGGGGGAATTGCCGTTCTATCCTTTGGGATTCTACTGGGAAACGTGGAATTGCATGGAGAAAATTCGTTATTAAGCAGGGTATTAAAATTCAATACCTTCGCTTTTAATAGTCATGAAAAAAATTTTTTTGCAGAAGTTGTTTTTATCATGCAAACCTATTTTTTTGTTTACATAGGCATTTCTTTACAATTTGGTGCTCCCGCAATTTATGCAGTTGGATTTTTAACCGTGTTGTTGATCATTTCAGTGAGAATCCCGGGCGTTCTACTTTTCATCAGGAAAGGAGTTACAAAATCTGAAAAGGCTATCATATCTGTAATGACTCCAAAGGGGCTAGTTCCCGCTGTCCTGGCTTCGCTTCCACTTCAACGGGGATATGCTAATGGAGAAATAATTCTTGACCTAGGCTATTCCATCGTACTTTTTAGCATTTTACTTTGTTCAATCCTGGTTATTATCCTTAGCTTACGGCCTGATATTATTAAGAGGTCAACGAAAAAAGAAGAACTGGATATGGAAACGAATGAAAGTCCAGCGCAATCCAGTCAAATAAACCCCGGGGGTTAAAAACAATCTATTTTTTCAACTAGTTAACGCATAACTTAATTTTTAAAGGATTCTTCGGGAAGATTGCCGACATTTCAAGTAAATCCAAATTTAACCTCGTCTTTAATTTTACAACTTGATGAAATATATTCAAGCGTTGCTTAACATTCGCGTTCTTGAATCATAGATATACTGAACATGATTCGAACATGTTGAGGATGTTTTTGTTAAACAATTAACTATTATTTAATACATTATTTTATGAAAAATATAAAAGGATTTATAAGTATCGCGGTTATCATGAATGTATTGCTATTGGATATTCATTCACAAGTACATACTATCAGCAATGATGGCTTTTCTTTTAGCCCGGCCGAGTTGACAATTACAACGGGAGATACAATACAATTTACTGTTGGAAGTCAACACCCTGTTCAAGAAGTAAGCAAGAATACCTGGGAAGTCAATGGCACAACGCCACTGTCGGGAGGTTTCTCCTTTCCATCAGGAAATGGACAAATAACATTTTCCACCCCGGGAATAGTTTATTATGTGTGTACAAATCATGCTGCAATAGGTATGAAGGGTAAAATAACCATAGAGGCCCCTGATACTGCTTCCGTTTCAAGTTGTCATAGGAAGGCAGAATTAATAGATGGCCCCACATACAATGTTTCAGGCAATGCTTACCTCCAACTTAAAAAAGATACCACCCTTTTACTTTGGTTGGATAGTAACTTTTCCACAGAATCAGGACCCGACCTTGATGTATATCTTTCCAATGTTGTACCACCCGGGGAGAACAGCATTAATATAGGACGGTTAAAAAGTATATCAGGGTTCCAACAATATGATGTACCGGATACCATTGGAATATGGGATTTTGATCATGTGGTTATTCATTGCACGGAATTTGATCATCTTTGGGGTAGTGGAAAATTGAGTGAGACAACATTTAATTGCGATGAGGAACCCATTGATACAGTTCCAACCACAACCGGCAATCTCAAGGAAATAAAACCATCTTTTCTAATTTACAGTTATGGATCACACTTGGTAATTGATAACAAGACCCCCCTGCACACCACCATGGAAATATATGATATTACCGGGAGATTGAACATTAAAAAGAACCTGTCCCTGGAAAAAGGAAGAAATTTTATTGAAATTGGTGAGAGGAACGGGATTTATCTCGTAAGGATCAAAGAAAACAACCACTACTTTACAAGTAAAATTTTAATAAATAACTAGTGTCTTGTCAATGTCCATTTACCATTTTCCTCCAGGCTTTGTACCGCTGAAGCTTCGGCGAAAGCGCGGTGAAACAGTCATTGACTGGTTTTAAACCG
>CAZOSQ010000166.1:0-7357 GCA_964582245.1 uncultured Bacteroidales bacterium
GCTGCCAATATTATATTTAGGAAAGAAATAGCTTCTGCCGAAGATCCTGAAACCATGAGAAAGGAGAAAATCGAGGAATACAAAGACAAATTCGCAAATCCATATGTGGCAGCAGCCAAGGGATATATCGATTCTGTCATAGATCCCACGGAAACCAGGAATGTACTTTTACATGCCATTGAAGTATCCGGGGAAAAACAAGTGGGATTGCCTAGAAAAAAACATGGAGTTCCTCCATTTTAATAGAATTATAACACTGCTGTAGTTTTTCCTGTAGAAAAGCAGGATATTTTATTTAAAACTTACTGTAATTTCATGCGGCATGAAAAAAAAAGATTTGAAAGAGCAAGAGAGTAAAGGAAGACAGCATGGCACCCTGGAGGTTCAAGGCAGTGTCTATGACACGTTTTACACGAAAAAATTCCTGGGAAGAAAGACATGGGAAAAACCAGATCCTAATAAGATTTGGTCATTTATTCCCGGGACGGTAGTGGAAATTGCCGTCCGCGAGGGGCAAAAGGTGGATGAGGGACAGCTTTTGGTCGTGTTTGAAGCTATGAAAATGAAAAATAGAATTTTAGCTCCCCATGCAGGAAAGATAAAAAGTATTTTTATTAAGGAAGGGGAAAGAATCCCGAAAGGACATACAATCATTGAAATGGAATAATTTTCTCCCTCCTGGTTATTTTAAAGGATCAAAAGGTAGAATTCCTGCTTGGATAGTTAAAGAGAAAGGAAACCTCCAGTCCTTGGAACTACAACCAACCTTTCCAGGCCTGGTATTTTATAAATTGACCTGGAATCTCCACTTCATTATTAAATATACCAAAAACAGAGGAGCCGCTTCCCGTCATTGATGCGTAAACAGCCCCAAATTCATAAAGGGATTCTTTCAAATGTTGGATTAATGGATATTTTTCTACAATTCCTTTTTCAAAATTATTAGATAAGAAAGATTTCCAATCCTGGATGGGTTTTTCATGAAGCATTTCTAAGTTAATAACAGGTGAATCCAGGGGGACATTTTTATAAGCTTCAACCGTGCTGATATGAATTTTAGGATTTAGTAAAACACCATAGTAGCCCTTAAGATTTACCTTAGAATTAGAAAGGATTTCACCTCTTCCCCTTGCAAAACTTGGAGTGTTCTTGATAAAAAAGGCACAATCACTTCCCAGTCGAGAAGCATACTCTATTAATTGCTTATGATCTAGTGATAATTTAAAATATTCATTTAGGGCTTTTAACATGAATGCACCATCTGAAGAACCACCACCTAACCCTGAACCAGTTGGAATGTTCTTGTGCAGAAATATCTTAACCGGGGGCAAGTCATAATCTTTTTTCAGCATTAAAAAGGCTTTCGCACATAAGTTTTCCATTGGGTTACCTTCCACGGCTAAGCCCGATAGTGATATATCAAGAATCTTATCTTTACAATCGGATACGATGAATTCTAAAACATCATAAAAATCATATATAGGATAAAAAACAGACTCAAGGTTATGATAATTATCAGGTCTTTTGCCAGTAACATAAAGCCCCAAGTTTATTTTTGCATTTGGAAAGTTGATCATGATATTTTGAATAATACAATAAATTTGCCTGTTTTATTTATCAACAAATGTTAATAAATCTTGTGAAAAATCTTTTTATAAAGACAAAGATAAAAAAGTCTTTACAACAAATTACTTTTTTACTTTTGTTTAGCCAACTGGAATGAGTCAGGTGGTTGAAAATCAATATAAATATCTTATTTACAAATGTTCTATTAGGAATTGGCATTATTGATTTGATTTTGTATTAATATCATGTTTTGAACATGAATGAAAATGAATTAGGTTCACATATTTGATACAATAAATTATGGCAAAAGGAAATTACCAATCGGCTGAAAAAACTAAGGCAGTAAATCTTGAAATTGGAAAAATGCCACCACAGGCAATAGAACTAGAAGAAGCTGTTTTGGGGGCGGTAATGTTGGAAAAGGATGCATTGATAGCAGTTTTGGATATTCTTAAACCTGAAAGTTTTTACAAGGACGCCCACCAAAAGATTTACAGGGCCATTTTAGATCTCTCTACCAATGAGAAGCCTATAGATTTATTGACGGTAACAGAAGAACTTCGCAAACGGAATGACTTGCAAGACGTGGGCGGGCCTTTTTACATAACACAGTTGACTAGTAAGGTAGGGTCAGCGGCACACGTTGAATTTCACTCGAGAATTATTGCCCAGAAATATATCCAGCGGGAGTTAATCAGGGTGACCAGTGAAATTCAAAATCGTGCTTTTGATGATTCAATAGATGTGGATGATTTGCTTGATTTTTCAGAAAGTCAATTATTTGAAATTGCTGAAGGCAATATCAAGAAAGAAACAGCAAGAATCAACGTGATAATAAAGGAGGCCATTCATCAAATTGAAGAAGCCAGCAAAAGAAAGGATAGTTTAAGTGGTGTTCCATCCGGATTCACCAAGGTGGACAGGATCACTTCCGGATGGCAAAGATCAGATTTAATTATCGTAGCTGCACGTCCCTCCATGGGGAAAACCGCATTTGTTTTGTCTATGGCAAGGCAAATGGCAGTAGAGCATAATGCTCCCGTGGGTTTTTTCTCCCTGGAGATGTCTTCCGTCCAGTTGGTTAACAGGTTAATTATTAGTGAGACCCAATTGCCATCGGATAGGGTGAAAAATGGGAACCTAGAAGATTTTGAATGGGAGCAACTTGATTATAAAATCAGGAAACTTGTGGAGGCGCCTATTTTTATAGATGATACGCCTGCTATTTCAGTATTTGAATTAAGAGCCAAGGCCAGGAGGTTGAAGAGGCAGTTTAATATAGGTTGTATCATTATTGATTATCTACAGCTTATGACAGGAACACCTGAAAGTCGAGGAAATCGAGAGCAAGAAGTTAGTACTATTTCAAGATCACTTAAATCCATTGCTAAAGAGCTTGATATTCCTGTTATAGCATTATCCCAGTTAAACCGTTCCGTGGAAACAAGGGGAGGGGATAAGCGTCCCCAACTTTCTGATTTACGTGAATCAGGTGCCATTGAACAGGATGCTGACGTGGTGGTTTTTATTCATAGACCTGAATATTATGGATTTATCGAGGACGAAGAAGGAAATTCACTTCTTGGTATAGCTGAAATCATCATCGCTAAACATCGTAATGGTGCGGTTGGTGATGTTCAATTGCGTTTTAGAAAAGAATCCGCGGCCTTCCATGACCTGGATAGCATTGACCCATTGGCTGAAGATCCAAAATCCTCATTTACCATAAGTTCTAAAATGAACCAGGATGATAATGATAAAGCAAATACTAATTTTGATATAGGAAGCAATGCCGGTTTTGATGATGAGGCTCCATTTTAATAATAATCCCTTGCTTTAAGATGTAGGTGTTTCTTTATATTTGACATATTTCAAGGTAATCGTTCAGAAGGAAAAAATCACCATTCTTGATTAGAAGGGGAATTATATGCAATTTAATATTTGATGCATCACATGAGCTGGGAAGATATTTAAACCAAATAATTTAACGGGAATATCTTAAGGGAGGCACAAGAAATAATATGGGTTGTTCAAGTGTGTATAAATAAATCGGGGAAACATATTGCTATATTTCCCCGGTGATTACATGCATTATGAACAAAAAATCTATGCCGCGTATTCAGGTAACTGTTCCATGAGTTTTTTCCTAGTGAAGAAAATCCTGCTTTTTACAGTGCCTATTTTTAAATTTAAAGTATCTGCAATTTCTTTGTATTTAAACCCGGAAGTGTGCATTACAAAAGGAATTCTGAATTCTTCTTCCAATTCGTCAATTTTTTTGATTATCTCTTCCTGGGAGATGTTGCTGTCAGGAGTGGGGACATACCTGTCTTTTGTTTGATTCAAGTAATATAAATCAGGAGTTTGGTCTACAGCTGTATTTTCACGCACCGCTTTACGATAGGTATTGATAAAAGTGTTTTTCAAAATAGTAAATAACCAGGCTTTCAAATTGGTGTAGTGAATAAACTTATCCCTGTAAGTTATTGCTTTAAGGTATGTTTCTTGTACTAAATCTTTGGCTTCTTCTTGGTTGGTAGTTAGACTCAAGGCGAACCTCTCCAAACTAGGTTGCAAGTCTATAATTTTCTGGTTGAATTCTGCTGCTGTCATAATTTTATATTTTATAAATTTATGTTTATTTAGACTAAATATAAATGTTTAACAAATTTATGAACATCCTTAACAAAAAACAAATTGTTAAATATCAAAACACCCTTATTTACAGTAACATTCTAAATAATGGAATATCATAATTGCTTAGCAACAAACAGGAAGATAGTTTTTAATAAGATTAATTCTAAATAATAATAATTAAGAAATGAATTTAATGTGGATTTGTAAACATTTGAAAAATAAAACATTGTGCAAAAAGTTAAACAAAATTTTGCGTTTTATTTTATCAAAAGCAATGAGGTATGATATGCTTTTTAAACCGTGGATGGGTTTGGAAAATTCATTTCCTAATAGGTAAACTATCTTTCATTAGTTTCACCGGGTGGTACTTCATTAAAGGGGAGGTGAATTTTTAGATCTTGGTTAGAAGTGATGACTTTAATATTTACAGGAATATTAAAATCCATATTTTCCTTGAGTTGCCTACCGGTTAGAAAAATAATCTTGTCATGAAAAGTAGTTGATAACTTATTGATGAAATTTTCGAAATCTTTTTTCAGCATACTGGTAACCATTGAAGTAAAAAGATAATCGATTTTTTTTATTTTCGTGATTTCCAAAAGATCTTGGAATGGAACTGATTGTCCTAGGTACGTAACGCTATATCCTGTTCTGCGTAGAACATAGCTATAGAAAAGGAGGGACAATTCATGAAACTCGCCTTCGGGTAAAAACAATAGGAAGTTTTTATTTAAAGGTATTTCAGGTACCGTTTGACTATCAATGGCAATAATGAATTTTCTCCTGATAATATTTGAAACAAAATGCTCTTGACCGGAATTAATGGCACCCGTTTGCCATAGTACACCTATTTTTTCCAGGAAAGGAAAAATAATTTCCATTACTGTTTTTCTAAAACCATTTTGCAGGATTAGCCTAGAAAGGTTCTTTTCAAATTTTTGTTCATCTAAATCAATCATGGATAACATTAGGTTTTCAATTTGAAAAGCACGATCTTTTGGATTGTTAGATAGATGTACAATTTTATCCCTAATCTGTTCCTTGTCCAGTTTGGCAATATCAGATACTTTCATGCCGCTTTTGTTAAGGATAGAGATATTTAAAATTCTTTTTAAGTCTTGATCCGTGTAGTATCTAATGTTGGTTTTTGTTCTTTCCGGTTTGATAATGTTATACCTTTTTTCCCAGATTCTTATAGTATGTGCCTTAATTCCTGTTAATTGCTCTAAATCCCGGATAGAATATTCTGCCATTCCCTCATGTTTAATTTTATGAACTGAAATTTAAACAAAAAAAAGTAGAAATTGTTCTTGTTAGCAAAAAATCTTACCTTAATCTTCTTTTTTCATGGAGATCATAAGCCCATCTCGTAAGGGAAGCAAGACATTCATTACCCTGTTATCATTATGAACCAAGTCATTGAATTGCATGATGCCGATGGTATCAGCATCATTCTTTTCCATCGGGTCAATTACTTTTCCGCTCCAAAGAACATTATCCGCGATAATATATCCACCAACATTTACAAGGGGAAATAATAGGTTGTAATATTGTATGTATTCTTTTTTGTCGCCATCGATAAATACAAGGTCATAATTTTTATCAAGGTGAGAAATAATTTCCAATGCGTTGCCTATATGGAGGTTAATTTTTTCATTAAGCCCGGCCTTTTCAAATTGATCAATAGCAAATTGTTTCAATTCATCATTTATTTCGATGGTATCCAAAGTTCCACCTTGTTTTAACCCGCGGGCCATACATATTGCAGAGTACCCGGTGAAGGTCCCTATCTCAAGTATATTCAATGGTTGTACCATTCTGCTAATCATTTCCAAAAACTTTCCTTGCAAATGCCCTGAGAGCATCCTTGGATGCAACATTTTCAAATGTGTTTCCCTATTCAGGTGTGATAGTATTTCATCCTCTGGTTCTGTATGTTCAAGGATATATTCTTCTAATTTGTGATTTGGGTTAATGTTCATAATGATACTATTTATATATAAGTGTAGATAATTTATCCTTGTCTAGGATTTCATTGGCTATATCCAGCAATTGTGCTGAAGTCACACATTCAATTTTCTTGTATACTTCTTGTAAGCTATCAACTTCATCATAGATGAGCAGGCTCTTACCAATTGCTTGCATCAGGTTTTCATGATTTTCGACTGAAATGGCAATTTGCCCCATCAGTTGTTTCTTTGCCTTGCCGAGCTGTAGAATACCTAGTTTTTTAGTTTTTAATTTTTCCAGCTCTTGGTAAACAACCTTGATACTCTTGTTTAAATGTTCTTTTTCTGTGCCAAAATAAATCGTTAAGACCCCGGTATCAAAATAAGGATTATAGTTGGATTCCACGTTATAGGCATATCCCCTTTTTTCCCTGAGAGACATGTTAAGCCTGGAGTTTAGCCCGTATCCACCCAGCAAGTTGTTTAATACCTGGAGGCCTATTCTTTTTTCATCGCGCACGTCATAAGCAATATTCCCTATCAAACAATGTGTTTGATAGGTGTTTTTTTCTAATGACTTAAATATGGGGAGGTAATTCGTAAATTTTTCCCTAGATTTTTCTCTCGTATTGGCGGGGATTTCGCCAAAATACTTTTCAACTATTTTCACCAACTTTGAAAACCGGATGTTTCCGGTTGAACTAATAACCATTTGGTCTGTATTAAATTCCCTGTTAATAAAACCAGTGATGTCTTCACGTGAAAATTTGGTCAATGTTTCGGGACTACCAAGAATATTTTTCCCAATAGGTTGACCTTGAAAAATTAGTTCTTCAAACTCGTCGAAAATTAATTCTGAAGGCGAATCCTTATAAGAGTTAATCTCATTGATGATAACTTCTTTTTCTTTTTGTAGTTCATTCTCCGGGAAAGTTGAATTTATTAATATATCACCAATTAGTTCGAGCGCCCTGTTGTAATCACTATCCAGGAAAGTAGCATGTATACATGTCTCTTCTTTCGTGGTGTATGCATTAATTTCACCCCCGACATCTTCCAAACGACTTAAAATATGATAAGGCTTTCTTTTCCTGGTTCCCTTGAAAAGTCCATGTTCAATAAAATGAACCAACCCATGTTCATGATCTTCCTCATCCCTTGAACCTGTATTTATAATAATACCACAATAGGAAACAGGGGAATGA
>CAZOSQ010000167.1:0-7353 GCA_964582245.1 uncultured Bacteroidales bacterium
TGTAGGTATTATATATACTGAGTAGTCATGTCACGAGCCCCTTAAAGTGAAGAGAATTTTGGTGTGTCAAAGGTAAGCGGTAGACGAAGAACGTACGTGTTGGTTGTTGAATTTACCTAGCAAGCTGATGTTGCCGCCATATGTTTGACGGGCGGGGACATCTTTTCTTTTAAGATCAAGAATTCCCCCTATAGCATCTGATCCATGCATGAGAGACGAGGGGCCTTTGATTATTTCGACCTGGTTAATTCCAAATTGATCTATTTCCAGCCCATGATCACCTCCCCATTGTTGGCCTTGGTGTTTAATCCCGTTATCGACTACCACTACTCGATTGAAACCCAACCCGCGGATCATGGGTTTTGATTGCCCGGAGCCTATCTTCATAGAATGGATGCCAGGCAATCTTTCCAAGGATCCTGCCAGGCTACCCCCCATGTTTTGAGACAAATATTCTTCGTTGACCACTTCTATGCCTAAAGATACTTCCTTTTTACGTCTCTCTGCGTGATGGTCTTTGACCACTATTTCTTGAAGGGTTTGAAGTTTTTCATCCATTTGCACCTGTAGGGTTATATTATCCTGGATCCGGATTGTATCCAGGTAATTCTTATGCCCCACGAATGAGATGAATATGCTATATGTACTTTCTTCCAGCCCGGTGAAATTAAAAAATCCCTCGCTACTGGTAATGGTTTGGTGGTCACCAGGGGTAATTATTACAGTGGCGCCGGGCAAGGGTTGCTGATGTTCATCTTTTACCACGCCCGATAAAGAATATATGGTTTGGCTGATCCCGGTCAATGACAATAAAACAGACAGGAAAGCAGCACATGATAATTTTATCATGGGAAAATGAAGTTAAAGTATAATTTAGGATTAAGGACAAGTTGCTTGTTAGCACGAAACAGGTGGGGCACGAGGCACATTTTTTCCCGGTAAAAAATTATCGTGAAATAGGATTAATGTGTCGAAGTTAATAATGACAAAAAGAGCATCAACTTGCACCTGTTGGGTAGATAGAATTTCGTGGCTCAAGGAAAATTCAAATTCACAAACAAGACATTTTGCCGAGTATTTACAATTATTCTCTTGTTCCAATTGTATTTTTTTTGCAGGAACGTGCAAGTGATGAGCATGGTCGTGATCGTGCCTATGATCCAAGATGGCATGGAACGATTGCAAAATCAAGGGAAGTAAGAAAAATCCCGCTAACAAAACACTGATATGTCTTATATACGTATTCAAAATTTTATTTTTGACAAGTATCACAAGTACCTTTCATCACCATTTCAGCTTCCGTGCACGAAAAACCCTCTGGTAAAGGCGGCTGTTCGATAGCAATGGAGTTCAGGCATTTAACGGATTGACATTCATGACAAAAGAAATGTGCGTGATTTTTATTATCAACCGGGTTATCTAGGGCATACTTGATCAACTGGTTATCCACAACAATCTTATGGATTATTTTGTTTTGTTGCAGGATCTTGAAAGAGCGATAGAATGTTGTCCGGTCATATTTTTCAGAAAGTTTCTCCTTGATTTCATTCTCGGAAAGCGCATGTTTCGAATCCATCATGATGGAAATAATACCTTCCCTGCATCCAGTGCATTTTAAATTATGTTTTTGCAACATTTCATTTGGCTTCATACGATAGAATTTTGTAAATGCAACAACATTGCAAATGTATGTAAAAAGTATATAAATGCAATATTGTTGCATTTTAAATTCATTCTAGATTGTCAGTTTATAAATCCACGTTGGATATTAGTAAAACTAATTGTAATAGAGTGTGATACGGTATTTACATACACGCATAGCCGGTTCCCGGTATACCATAAAGCAAAATAGATTTCATCGAGTCCTTCAGGGAGCATTGTGAGTTCCTTCCGACCTCAATGTAAAAGTTATTTATGATCGAATGAATTAAAAACAGGGGGATTACTTGTTTTCATGATACTGTAAATTTCAGTTAAACAATTTATTCTACGATAAAGAAAATAATTAGGTTCCGGATTTTTTTTAATATTGAACTTGTCATTTATGGCGTTTTTGGGATTTTCTGAAAAGATGTTTATCGTGGACATGGATATATTTAAGTCGAGGGAAATTTTGATGGACAAGAAAGATTATTAAGAAATTCGTCTATTTTAATTGCTTGGAAGGCAATGTCCTAAAAACATAATCCCACAAAGGAGAAGAAACCCCAAAAGCTTTAGAATTTTCCCTGTAATGGTGCCAGTTATGGTAAAGCCAAAGCATTCGCAACTTGTTTTGCGGGGCTTTACGGGCATGTGTTGAATAATGAATGATAAGATAAATACCGTATCCGGCAATAAAACCGGAACCAAGTACCAACCCGTAATTACCTAAAATTAACCAATATATAAAAAAGAAAAATGAGGCCAACAATACACTTAAAATAGGGGGCATGGCGACACGGGTTTTATCGCGGGGAAATTCATGATGCACACCATGAACGGTATATTGAAATCTTTTCCAAAAATTATTATACGGTGGAATATGAAACAAGAAGCGGTGCACGATGTATTCAAAAAATGTCCAGAAAAACAACCCGCTAAATAGTGACAAGAGGATAAATCCCGGTTTTAAATTGAAGGTAGTGGTTACATAAATTAAAACCCCGAGAGAAGAACTAAAAAATATAGATATGGGATAAACCACGTTGGTCCTGGTTAACTTCTCGAGGATACTGTTTTGAAACAGCCTACCATTAGGATATGTTGTTTTATCTTGTTTCATGGGGGAAAAGAGATATTTTATGATTCTATGAAACATCCATGTATTTCATACACAACCGAGCTTGCGAGCTCACCGAAGGTAAACACGAATGAACCGAACCGCATGGGCGGTGAGCTCACCGAAGGTAATATAATTTCGTAACATGGATGTTCCATCCGACCATTAAAAATAAATTTTGTACGGATGAAACAAAACAATTTTCCGGGAATAAAGGTTTAGGTAAAATGAATGAACATAACTACCCATGAATTGGATAAGGATACATTTTTTTTGGAAAACAAAAATGAAATTTATGTGATCAATCCATTTACCAATGCAAATCTTGTTATTTCTGCTATATTATTTAAATGCAGTTTTTTATATATGTTCTTCTTGTGAGTAATAACGGTGTTTTGGCTTATCCCTAGGAGGGTACTGATTTTTTTGGTGGAATTTCCCAGTGCCAGGTGGCAGGTGACTTCATGTTCACGTTGGGTCAACAAGGAGATATTGGCCGGTTTTCCAATATTTTTCGATAATTTACCGGAATTAAATGAAGAAATCACTTCTTTATCCGATGATGAGAATGGAATACTAACCGTTATCACTTCCCGTGGTACATTGTTCTTACCTTTTTTCACGATCGAAGCCAAACTTACCAGGGTAATCCAGTTTCCTTTTTTAGTGCGGTAATCGTAAATAAACTTGGAATAATCTGCCCCGTTACCTTTCAGAAAATCCATGAACTGGTTAAGAATAACATATTGATTTTGACGGCAATTGGAAAGAAAAAATTCAATTCCTCCTTTTATAAAATCAGGTGGTGTGTATCCCAGGATTTTTTCCACGTTATTGCTTACCCAAACCAATGCAGGAGGATTTGCCGTGTGCTTGTAAAGGATAGCACCGTGTGACGATGTTATTTCTTGTAAAAACTGGATATCTCTTTCAAGTGCTTTTTTTCCATCAACTAATCTTTGAACAGTGTCTTCTAGTGACAGCAAACGGGTAATAAGTTTTTCTTTTTCTTCCTCGGGATTAATTTGACGCATACCATGATTGGGTTATATTCAACAAAAGCTTAAAAATAATTAAAATTTGAATATCAATCCATTACAAAAAAAATATTTTTTTAATAATGTATTATAAATACCCTTACAAGGGGATTGAATAAATATAATTATTAGTGTATCTTGCCTACAAATTTTTCTTGGATCTATTGCTTATAAAAATTGACATGTTTAAGAAATAGATATAATTAAGTAGTATGTGCCAGGAATGATTAAAAAACAATTATAATGTTATATAAACAGGATATTATTTATTATAAAAAATTTAAAAAATGAAAAACCTACTTTTTCTCTTTTTTTTAATGATTGCATCCAATGTAATTAATGCTCAACAGCAAATGTATTTATCCTGGGCTGAAAAATTTTCGGGGTATTCTATTTATCTGAAAGATATTAAAATTGACAACAATTCAAATATACTGGTGGGAGGCTATTTTAGGGATTCAATTGATATAGACCCTTCCTCAAATGAATATATTTTAAAGACAAAATATTCGAATTCTTTTAATGGATTTGTAGCAAAGTTCACGAGGGAAGGAAAATTAATATGGGCTAAATCATTGGAGGGAGGAGAATCATTCATAAATTCAATCGATATTGATACCAAGAATAATATAATAATTACAGGAACTTTTAAATACCTGGTTGATTTTGATCCGGGTGTAGGAAAAGCAGAAAAAAATGGAGATAGAACTTATGATAATGGAGATATCTTTTTAGCAAAATATGATCAGGGCGGTAACTTTGCCTGGGTAAGACATGTAGAAGCATGTCTCGCAAATTTTCCCCGTGTACTTGTTGATGAAATGGATGATATATACCTTGTAGGTAGTATTGGGACATATTGTAGTAGTTATAATTACGTTGATTTCAACATGGAGTCACCGGGAACAAATAGGTTGATGTTTAGTGAATTTAACGAGGGAACTACTGTTCGGGGTGATGGATTTCTCGCTAAATTTGATAAGGATAACACATTTGTTTGGAAATTACATGTAAAAGGCCTTCCCCGGACACCGATGTGCAAATTACAAGGAAGTCAAATTATTATAGCCAGTTTATTCAAAGATACCGTGGATATTGGTAGTGTCAGGTTGATAGAAGAAACTGACTATGATAATTATAACTACTTTTTTGGCGCTATCTCAACCTCCTCCGGGCTAGTGAATTGGAGCTATCATCCCAAATTAAATGGTAGTTCAACATTAGCGGGTTTTGGAGTATCCGATTCAGTTATTTACCTTTCTGCCACCCATGACAATTATTCAATAAAATCCCCTGACTTTGATCCCGGGTCCGGGACTGTTTATTTTAATAAAAAAACATACATAGTTTCTTATACCCTCGATGGAAAATATAAGGATATATTTGAAACTTCCTTTACGGGAGATATTGAAATTTGCCCTAGAACTAATTTTTACTATTTATCTACCACCGTGATAGGAGATTTTTCAGAAAATGGGATTATTTTAAAAGGAGAAACTTTATTAAAAAGAGATCCCTTGTTGTTAAAGTATGATCTAAATACTAAGTTACTGGTGGATGGAAAAAGGTTTACCAATGATCAAGATAAAGCATACCTTCCAGGTTTAGACTTTGATTCGATCGGTAATATTTATTTAGCAGGCCAGTATATGAAAGATACACTAGAATTGCTCCCGGAGGGTAAACAACTGGGGGATAATGGAAATACCAATTCTTACATTGTAAATTATGATCGTTGCTTGCAGCCTGTTATGATAAAAGAACCGGGAAACAAAAATCTTTGTCCCGGGACAAAATTAGAGCTTAACGTGCAGGCAGAAGACCTGTCGGGATTACCTCTCCAGTATCAGTGGTACAAGGATGATGAAATGATAAATGGAAAAACAGACACTTTCCTAGTAATTGAAGAAGTCTCTGTTGAAAATGCCGGCACTTATTACTGTAAAGTTTCGAACGATTGTTACAGTATCTCTTCCGGGGAAGCCATCGTGAACGTGAAACAACCTTTCCAAGATCAAGTATGTCTTGTTACTGTCGATTGGGAAACAGGCAAAAACAAGGTGATTTGGAGAAGGACACACGACAAGGGAACAAAATATTATACTATTTACAGGGAGTCCAATCAAACCAACCGCTATGATTCAATTGGCTGGCTGCCGTTCGATAGCATAAGCATTTTTATTGATTCAAACTCGATCCCGGAAAGTCAACAGCAGATTTATAAAATTACGGCAACTGACTCTTGTGGCACCACGACTTCATTGGCAAATTCTGATTCTCACAAGACTTTGTTGTTACAATATGCAGGGTATATTAATGGGGTAAATCTTAATTGGAACAACAAGTATGAAGTGAATGGTATACCTTTTATTTTTGATAGTTACATTATCTATCGGGGGACTTCAGAAACACAACTAGATTCCATTACATCAGTTTCCGGTAATACTTTCGCATTTATTGATACTTCCAGTTTAGCTGCCAATTCCTTAGTTTATTATCGTGTGGCTGGCCTCATTAATAACGCTTGTGACCCAAGATTAAAATCCAACAACGGCCCCTTCTCCCGTTCCCTTTCCAACCTGGAAGACAACAGGCAAAGGGAAACGGGTATTAATTTAGCTGGGAAAAACCGGGAAATAAAAATTTACCCCAATCCTTTTATCCATTCGGCCGCGGTGGTTTTCGATAATCCTCTAAACAGCCGGTACACGTTAAGGATAATTAATGTCACCGGTAGAGTGGTTAGGGAAGTTGAGGGCGTAACCGGTGATTACTATCCAATTTCGAAAGACGGGTTGGTTCCCGGCTTCTACATGTTGGAATTAACAGGTGATAAATCTTTTAGAGGAAGTTTTATCATCGAGTAAGTACATTTTTTATAGACCAAAAGTGTCATCTCCGGGTGACGCTTTCTATTTTGCAGGAGAAAAATGTTATAGTACAGGAGCTATTATTTCCAGGTATTCTAATCCTATTATCCATGATAATTATTTCGTAAACTATTCAGGGTTAAATTGGTACAATAAAAAATCATTATTAACAATTATAAAACCAATAATTTTTGTTTTATAATTATGACGCCTTAAGAATTGCGAGTATATCTATTCATAACACCTTTAATAATACCATTGTTAACAATCAAAATGATAGACATCCATTATTTTTTAAAAAATTTCACTACTGACCGGGTAAATTTTAACCCAACTTGAAAAATTTGGCCTAAAAAACAGCCCAAAAAAGCTATTTTTAGATTAAATAAAATTAAACCCGCTAAATTATTATTGGCTTTTGGAGAATAAATATAAAAGTGGTGGGTAGGTTTTCGCCCCCGGGAAATTCCGTTCTGCCGTCGGCTTGTAGCCTTTGGCGGAGGCCGAAAGAAAATATAAGAAGTGAAGCGTTAAAAAACCAAGGCTGTTTGAGGACGTTAGGCCCGAACCACGGGCATAGCCGCCAGGTTAAGAACGTTCCTCTTTGAATTACGGTACAATTAAGATAAACATTAGTAAATACTTGATGGTTTTCGGGATCTCTTCCCGCTTAGCGGGAAACCAA
>CAZOSQ010000168.1:0-7353 GCA_964582245.1 uncultured Bacteroidales bacterium
ATGACAAGTATAATTGTCTTTATAGATTCTGAAATAAATACTATCTGAATCGGTTAAACTACAAATAATATTACTAATATTTATTTTACCAATTTTTTCAATTGTAAAACTAAAATATTTTTCTGCTTTTTCTTTTAAATCTTGATTAAATTTTGGATATCTTTCAATATCCATTCTGAATTTTTTATTAGTATAAAAGAGCAGATTACCAGTAACAATTGTTTCTGTATTATACTTTTTGTTTAATTCATATTGACTAAATAATAATTCCGTAGAATTATTAATAGTTGAACTGCATTCCATTTCTAATTTTGACAAATTATCGGAATCAATTTTATTTATTACTCCAGGATCAAATATATTTTGTAACATGAATAGTATGTTTTAAAATATTTTAGATAAGAAATCTTCATATAAACTTTTGTATTCTTTCCATCTTTCAATAAAATTTAAATTAATATCTGAAAGAGGTGTTTCTTCAAATTTATGATGAAAGTTAAAATCAACAAATGCTGTACCTTCATTTTCTTTTACTTTAATATTACAACTTACGTTACTTTTAATAGGTACAGTATAATTAATAAACGCAACTTTGCTATTATTTATGTTTACTAAATTATGTTTTTCAAACCATTTATTTATTCCAGAATCTATGATCTTAATAGCATAATTGATGCCAATAGCTCTACATTTTATATGAGGTAGTGCTTCACAATACTTATTTGCAAAATCAAAAGGCTCTTCATTCAGGATAGAAGATGTTATTCTTATTTTTTCAGGTTCGATTATAAATAAAATAATATCCTTTATTATAAATTGACTTATCGCAGGAGTAATTAAAAGATTGGCTCTATTTAAATCATCTGGATTATTCAATATTCCAACTCTTTCTAAAAAACTTTCAGAGATTAAGGAGGGATTGTGAATATTTCCTACAATTACAGCAGAATTATTTATAAATTTATGTTCCACAATCTTAAAATTAATATAGTATAAATGAGGATTTCAATTCTTATTTTTATGCTTTCAAATGTAATACATGATTTTAATAAATCATAACTTTTAACAAAAATTTTAACTAATTAGACATACCCACCTAAACTCAAAACCCCCCTCCACCTATTTTTTTCCGCTTTATAATGAAACCGACCGAGAGTTCATGACAGGTTTTAAACAAAAAAGCGTTCAAATGCAACATTTGAACGCTTCTGGCAACCGATGACCGGTTGGTTAGTGGGCCCACCTGGGCTTGAACCAGGGACCCCCTGATTATGAGTCAGGTGCTCTAACCAGCTGAGCTATGGGCCCTTGCTTTTTTAGCAACCTTTTTTAGAAAAAGGACTGCAATATTACATAAATGAATTGATATTTACAACACCTTCAAGGTATTTTTACCTTTTTATTAAACTATTTTTTTTACCACATTCTTATAAAAATTTTTGAAAAATTAACTGCTTCAAATTTTAGAAATAAAGAATATTCATGTCAAATATTTTAAAATCATGTTTGGAAATTTGGATTTAAGGGTATTACATTGGTTTATCTTTCCATAATATTCGTATTTAAACTAGCCAAATCATAATCATAACCATAAGGATTCTTAAAAGTCTATAGGAAATAGCAATAAAATTAATGAAAAAATAAAAAATGCATTGGATCATTTTGGCATAATTTTTTCTTTTATTTCCTATAAAAAAGGAATATTATGAAATGGTTAAGAAATATAAAAAAAGCGTTCAAATTGTATAACAAGCCAAACAAGAAAAAACCTGCTAACAATGAACTGTTAAATGAACAAAATTCATTTTCTAGAAGTACAAAATCGAATCGCCATCATGAAAAAAGTAATCCTGTGAAATCTTTTATGAAAAAAACAAAAAAAGAACAGAACGTGTAACATCAAGTTCACGAAAACAACATGGATTAGACTATGGATTTAATTGTCAAAAATATGATGAAGCATTTATTCATATACAGGCTTCACCCTATTATCGTTAATTTAACTGGTTGACAATACTTTATTTTGATCAAGATTTTGATTCCATCTTTCTAGTTTCCCGATCTTACTCATGTAAAACCATTTCATTACCCTTGGGTATTTAGTATTTTGCACTATCAGTTCCTTCATTTCCCTTACGGAAATATTAGAAAAAACAAATTTACCCTTGTAATAACAGAAGTTACAGTACTTCAAACATATAGTCCCATTCGCTTCTGTTCCATTATTCTTGCCGTCTGATGAAAGCGGCATCCCACAACTCTGGCAAACTTTATATTTACTCATACTATACCTATTAGATCAAATTTTTAACGAAAAATATAGTATCATATTATTTGTTTCAGCAAATCGATAGCTTCCTCGCTATTTTTTTCCTCTGTTAAGTCAAACACGGATATTTCCGTGGATTGGTAGTTAACATTAATATTGTTTAAAATATTGTCAACTTGCTCCCCGGGAAAATTTTCCAAGAGTAATTTTCCAAGGGAATAATCAGCATAAGACTTTAAATCGCTCACATCATAATTTGAATTATATCTTATTAATTCCACCAGTCCTTCCACCGGTCCGGCAGAAAGATGTACTCCATTCCAACTGGAAGATACCGTGGATAATCCATACTTTTTCTTATTATTCAGTAATTCGTTCCTAATACTTCCCTTCTCAGCCTTGGAAGGATCAGTAGCCCCAATAAATCTACCCCGTGCTATATCCCAGTCGGTATCACTTTTTAAAGTAAAAGTCACGATGGAACGCCCGGGATTTGTAAAATGAACAAGCTGCCTAGGATGAAATCCATTTATTAAAAAAACTTCTTCCCCATCGAGTTTTAATTGCTGCACGTAAGTGCCACCAGCCAGTTTCTCAAATCCGGCATTTTGCCATAAATGATCAAGTGCCAAGGGGCTAAATTCAGGATATTCTTTCAGAAATTCCAAGCTGCCCAACAAGGTCACCTGTTCGACCTTTTTTCCAAATAGTTGGTAAAATTTATCTTTCGCTAATTCGGAAAGATTTTCCCCGGCATTCCTGGAAATTTTATTAATAACTCCATAATGCCGGGCTATAATATCATGCTTATCTAGGTAACTTGCCGAGAGAATTTTAATGTTTACTATTTCAAAATTGAATTCTTGGATTTTGGACAAGATTAATTCAAGAATTGGTCGTAAGTTTATATCCGCGGAATCTAAAGTAATTTCAGGCTTTATAAAAAAGAGAAATTCATTTTTCCCATTTAATGCGGCAGAAGAAAACAATTCCTTGTAATCAATTTCCTTGGCCTGGGCTGCTTTGATTCCTTCTTCTATCTTCCCTATTATAGTTGTATAGCTATTTTTCATTCCTGCTCATTTCGAAAGTCAAAAGTATGATATTTATCATTATTTTAGACAGCAATTTTAATAAAAAAATCAACAAAAAAATAACTTTTTTTAACAACACGGTAAAAATCTATTATAACTATCTCAAATATCCAATTTTATGCTTCTAGTTTAGAAAAAATATAAATAAATTAACATGGAATAATTCTATCGAATGCAAAAGTTAACAACCTCAATGATACTCTTTTTATTAAAATATATAGAAAAACCGATGTGCTTCCAAGGCTAAATGCCATGATCATTAAAGAGATTATTTTTCTCCTTCAAAGGTATATCCCAATCCTTCTACGGTTTTTTTAATTTCATCCTGGTCAATAGTTTCTCCCTCAATAGCAACCTCGCAAGATGCTAAATCTGCTTTTACTTCTTTTATTCCCCTTATGTTTTTTAGGTTGGTTTCCACTGAATTCACACAATGCTTACAACTCATGCCCCTGACTTTATAAACTTTTTTCATATCTCTTGATTCTTGTTTAATTAATTCCTTGGTTTTTTTTGATGATAAATATTTTTGTATAAATCCATTGATGATCAATAAGGCCAAGGTTATTGCGCTGGAATAAACCAACCACATTGGAAGCAAATGATTTTCATGTCCCCCATGCATGCCGGGTAAATTCGTGATAAACATTTCCCGGGGTAAAAAATAATTGATAAATAAACCTGATAATAAAGCTCCCAAAATGATTGAAAAAAGGTAAATAATTAAACTTTTTCTTCCCAATGATTTCCCGATCAGGGTGATGGTCGCTATATTGGTAGCCGGACCTGCCATTAAAAAGACCAATGCCGCTCCCGGGGAAAGGCCTTTCATTAGCAAAACCGCTGCTATAGGAACCGATCCGGTAGCACAAACATAAATAGGTATGGAGGCAACTAAAATTATGAGCATGCTTAGCAATTCGTTATCCAGGTATTTTGTAAAAAAATCATCGGGAATAAAGGCCGCTATCAAGGCTGCAAGAGCCAATCCTATAATCAACCATTTGGCTAAATCTTGCAAAAATTCAACAAAAGCATACCTAAACATCATTTTAATTTTTTTTTCCCTGGGCCGATATTCAATAGTCTCTACCTGTACCTTTTTTTGTGAAACTTTCTCTTCCCTTGTAAAAATGCTGGTGAAAAAGCCGCCAAAAATTCCTGTAATGAAGGCAACCAGTGTTCTCATGATGGCAAAAGGCAACCCTATCAAGGAATATGTAACCATAATGGAATCTATCCCGGTTTGTGGAGTGGATATTAAAAAGGATATGGATGAACCCTTGGAAGCCCCGTTTTTATATAAAGAAATCCCGCTTGGAATTACCCCGCAAGAGCATAAAGGTAAGGGAACTCCTATTAACGAAGCATTGATAGATGCCAAAAAATTGTTTCCCCCGAGGTATCGAGTTAATTTTTCTTTTGGAAGATATACATACAAAATTCCAGCAAAAAGAAATCCTAACAAGAGATATGGTGACATTTCCAAGAAAAGGTGATAAAACTCGTTTAAAAATTCTATAATATAATTCATTTTAATCAATCATTAATAGTCTTTCTACTTTATAGAAATCAACATGATAAACATATTTAATTTTAATAAGTTTAGTGTCACTTAAAATTATAATTTGGCTATTCATTAACTTGATTTCCCTGGTTTTAAATAAACTTTAACCCGGAGGGATATATTTTAATCCTTCCATTAAATATTTTATAAATAACTAACTTGCTTATTTCCGTGATTTAAAATTATCTATAGATGAGAAATGCTAATAATTTCCAGGCAATGAACTGAAGTCATTTAAAAACCAGCCAAATTGTTTGCTTAATGATTTTTAAAAATCCAATCCATTACTTGAATAAATTGTTAATTGGGTCAACTTGTTAATTTTTCTTGACCTTGTTTATCCTTGTATGAATACAGTAGGATCAGTATACCTGACAACACAAATGGAATACTTAACCACTGCCCCAAGTTTAAAGTCATGGTCTTTTCGAAATCGACTTGTTCTTCTTTTAAAAATTCAATTATAAAACGCATGGTAAACAATAGGATCAAGAATAATCCCAAGATAAATCCCTTGCGTGGCTTACCCTTATTTCTATAATATAATCCCAAGGTCAAGAAAAAAATAAGTAAGTAAGAAAATGCCTCGTAAATTTGCGTTGGATGCCGGGGAATACCCAGCAAAGGAACAACTGCCACAAAAGATCTATTTTCTCTTTTTAATTGAAAATCAAATTCTTCAGAAGGTAAAACCAAGTTTATATTTTCATGTAGTTTTTGCCTTGCCACGATATTTTTAATCACGGTTTCGGTGTAACTATTAGCAACTTCCTCGTTATTTATTTTTCGTTCATAAATCACCTTCATCATCAAGGGCTGGTATCGATCTTCCACGACATTCTCAGTGTTAACTTTCTTGAAATTAACATCTTTTATTTCATCCTGTACTTCTAATTCTTCCGTAAGATCCCATGCATAAATAAATCCAGCCTTGCTATTGGTGGGTATTCCATATACTTCTGAATTCATAAGGTTTCCCATCCTGATAAAAAAAGCAGCCAGTGCTACAACGATCGCCAACCTATCGAGCAACCATAGGTATTTCATTTTGTATTTTCTAACGAAAAGATAGGCTGCAATTAGCACACCTATAGCCCCTCCATGACTTGCCAAACCTCCCTTGTGGATCATTAGAATTTGCAAAGGATTCCTTAAGTAATCCATGGGTTCATAAAAAAGAACATGGCCTAAACGTGCACCAATTACTGTTCCAAGCACTATATAAAGCAGTAATTTATCCAAAAGTTCCAATTGCACGTTTTCTCTTTTAAAGAACTTCGTGAATATATAATATCCAAGGAGAAATGCGATGGCAAAAAATAAACCGTAATAACGTATAGAAAAGACTAAGACCTTGAATATTTCGGGGTCAACATTCCAAACAATGGCTGAAGTTATCATATCAGTATTTTTTTACAAAAGTAAGAAAGGCTGACCAATTTATTGTCAGCCTTTCTTGATAATTTTAAACCTAGGATAAATTATCCCCTGATTGCTTTAATACCAGGAAGTTCTTTTCCCTCGATATATTCTAACATGGCTCCCCCGCCCGTAGATACATAACTAACTTTATCGCTAAGTTTATTTTTATTAATGGCTGCTACCGAATCGCCACCTCCAATAAGTGTAAATGCCCCATTTGAAGTTGCTTGAGCCAATGCATTAGCTATTTCAGAAGTTCCCTTGGCAAATTTTTCCATCTCGAAAACCCCCATGGGTCCATTCCAAAGGATGGTTTTTGAATCTTTAATTACCTGGCTGAAAATTTTGATGGTTTCCTGGCCGATATCCAACCCCATGTACCCATCGGGAGTTTCTTCTACTTTCGATTCATTTGTATTTGCTGATGCATCAAATTCATCTGCATTGATTGCATCAACGGGAAGATAAATCTTTACTCCTTTTTCTTCGGCTTTTCTCAATATTTCATTTGCCAGGTCAAGTTTATCTTCTTCACAAATGGATTTTCCTATTTTCCCTCCTTGTGCTTTCACGAAGGTATAGGTCATTCCCCCACCGATGATAAGATTATCTACTTTGCTTAGCAAGTTTTCGATCACCATTATTTTGTCCGATACCTTGGCTCCACCCATGACTGCTGTAAAAGGTCTTTGAAAATCATTCAAGACTTTATCCATGGCAATAAGCTCGTTTTCTATCAAGTAACCGAACATTTTATTGTTTTCATCAAAATGATCGGCAATAAGAGCGGTAGATGCATGGGCCCTATGAGCTGTTCCAAATGCATCATTCACGTAACAATCAGCGTAGCTAGCCAATGTCTTCACGAAATCTTTTTGGCTTTCTTTTACTTTTGCTTTTTCAGCTTTCTTTTCATCTTCGCTGGCTCCTTCCGCGAGCCTGGGCTTTCCTTCCTCTTCTGCATAAAATCTTAGATTTTCCAACACCAAAATTTCACCGGG
>CAZOSQ010000169.1:0-7341 GCA_964582245.1 uncultured Bacteroidales bacterium
CTTGACAATAATTTTCAATCTTGCTTGATGGCACCTACGGAAATTTTGGCTACGCAGCATTATAACACCATCAGGGAATTTATTGAAGGAATGGGAATTACATGTGCCCTATTAACTGGTTCAACAAAGAAAAGCGAGAGGGTTAAATTACATGCTTCTTTACAAAATGGTGAGCTCCAAGTGTTGGTAGGCACTCATGCATTGATCGAAGATACTGTTCAATTTAAAAACTTAGGCTTGGTAATTATAGATGAGCAACATCGATTTGGTGTAGCTCAGCGAGCCAAATTATGGAAAAAAAATATAAATCCCCCGCACGTTTTGGTTATGACTGCAACCCCAATCCCTCGCACGCTAGCCATGACTTTATATGGCGATCTTGATATTTCAGTAATTGATGAATTACCCCCGGGACGGAAAAAAATTCATACCCGTCATTTTTATGATTCTCATAGATTACGGGTGTTTGGATTTGTCAAAGATGAAATTAAAAAAGGAAGACAGGTTTATTTTGTTTATCCACTGATTAGCGAATCCGAAACAATGGATTATAAGGACTTGGAAGATGGTTGTGAAAGCATTGTACGTGCCTTTCCCGGATTCTCTGTAGGAATTCTCCATGGTAAAATGAAACCGGCAGATAAGGAATTTGAAATGCGAAATTTCAAATCAGGGAGAACCCAGGTACTTGTCTCCACCACGGTTATTGAAGTAGGTGTAGATGTGCCCAATGCTTCCATCATGGTCATAGAAAGCTCGGAACGTTTTGGGTTGTCCCAGTTACACCAATTAAGAGGAAGGGTAGGTAGGGGAGCTGAGCAATCATATTGTTTGTTAATGACATCATTTAAACTTTCTACGGAAGCTCGAAAAAGAATCGAGATCATGGTGAATTCCACTGATGGATTTGAAATAGCAGAGGCAGATCTAAAACTGAGAGGGCCAGGTGATTTAGAAGGAACTCAACAAAGTGGAATCGCTTTTAATTTAAAGTTGGCAAACTTGGCAACGGATGGTCAAATTCTTCAATACTCGAGGGATTGGGCAGAAAAAATTATTCAAGAGGATCCTTTTCTTGAAAAAAAGGAGAATCTAGTCTTAAAGCATCATTTGGATAAAAATAAGCAAGAGAAAATGGAATGGGGTAAAATAAGTTAATAGAACCCTTTGCCTGCATGAAACGTTACCAACAGTGGGTCTTCTCCTTCGAAAAATTCACCGCGACAAAAGAGATATTTTCATGGTGTAAGATCCATGGATAAATGAATTTTTTCTTTTAATAAACTTCCGGAACAAGAAACTTTTTTAACATTAAAGTGTAAAAAGAAAAAGGAAACAATAACTTCAATTTTTTATTATGAAAAAACTAGTATTATATTTATTAATGACCACGCCGATATCAACACTAATCTCACAAGAAAAATTTGAACATCCGGCTCCTATTGAAAGACAAAAGGTCGTTCATCATAAACATTATTCCTTAAGTTTTAATATTCCCTATGGATTGGCTTCATGGGTTGCATATGATTTGAAAGCAAGTGATCTGCAAAAAAATGTAGAGATAGATGGAAAAATAACACAAGATCCTAAATTACCTGGTGCAACTGCAGAATACAAGGATTATAAAAAATCTGATTTTGAAGCAGGACATTTAGTTCCCCCCAGGGATATGGCTTTTTCAGAAGAAGCTTTAAATGAAACTTTTTATATCACCAATATAGCCGCTCAAAAACCAGGCTTTTCAGGGGGTGTATGGAAAACGTTAGAGGGATTGGTGCGCTATTGGGCCGCCTCATATGATTCGGTATATGTAATTACAGGTCCTGTTTTGACTGAAGCTCCCTTTCAAACCATTGGTAAAAATAAGGTGAGTGTCCCCAAAACCTATTACAAGGTGATTATGAGCAGCGATAGATCTAAAGCAGTGGGCTTTCTTATCAGTAACCGTAATTCAGTTTCTACACTTGCTTCTTTTGCAGTACCCGTGGATAAAGTTGAGGAAATTACAAATATTGATTTTTTCCCAATGATGGAAGATGAAAAAGAGGAAAAAGTAGAAAGTGAATTTAATAAAGAGGATTGGATTTGGGAAACTGAAGTTGATATTGAAAAGCTACCTTCAAATTAAAATTTATCCATAGAAGTTTAAGATAGTGTAATTTATTTTAAGATCCATGAAAATCATGCTGTTATGAGGTTCATGGATTTTTTTATGAAAGGAATAGGAAAACTAATAAGTCTTTTGTATTGAAGAAAATAGAAACTTTTTTTAATTTCGATCAAAAGTCCTCTTTTTTTTTTAATTTTGTCTAAATTAATAATTCATGATGCAGGTATATACATGAAAGAACTTGTATATTTGATCAGTTACATACAAATTTTTATTTTTATGACAGGATGTTCGCATGATGGTTGTCAGCCACCGGTTGCCCAAAAAATTAAAAAGGAAATTATTACCCATGGACATAAAAGAATTGATAATTATTACTGGTTACGAGATAGGGAAAATCCTGAAGTAATTAAATACCTTGAATCAGAAAATAATTATTTAAATGAACAACTTAAGGATACTGAATCATTGCAGGACAAACTTTTCCATGAAATTATCGGTCGGGTAAAACAAGATGATCAATCAGTGCCTTATAAAAAAAGAGGATATTATTATTACGTGAGGTATGAAGAAGGTAAAGAATATCCCATTTATTGTCGGAAAAAAGGATCGTTGGAAGCCCGTGAAGAAGTGTTGTTAAATGTAAATGAGCTGGCAGAAGGGTATAGTTACTTTAAAGTTAGTGGTGTTTATATTAGTCCCAGTACCAATCTTATGGCTTATGGTGTAGATACGGTAAGCAGGAGAATATACAAGATATTTTTTAAAAACTTGGATACAGGGGAAATTCTGGATAATACCATTGAAAATACAACCGGTAGTGTAACATGGACTAATGATAGTAAGGAGGTGTTTTATACCCTAAAAGATAAAGAAACCTTACGGGCATATAAAATTTTCAAGCATACCCTTTCGCGACCAGTTAAAAATGACCGGGAAATTTTCCATGAAAAAGATGAAACCTACAGCACGGGCATTTTCAAAACAAAATCAGAAGAATATTTCATGATTGTTTCATATGCCTCTTTATCAACAGAATTCAGGTATCTTCCCACTGGAAACCAGGATGGAGAATTTAAAGTTTTTCAACCTAGGGAAAAGAATCACGAATATTCTGTGGATCATTACGGGGACATGTTTTATGTGCATACAAACTGGAATGCTAGGAATTTTAGGTTAATGAAAACTCCCCTACAAAATACTACGAAGGAAAATTGGCAAGAAATAATACCCCATCGAGAAAATATTTTCTTGGGAGATATGGAATTATTTAAAGATTATTTAGCCATTATAGAACGGGAAGAAGGCTTAAATAAAATCCGGGTAATCAATTGGGAAACCAGCGAAGAGCATTATTTGGATTTTGGAGAGGAAGTTTATGATGCCGGTTTTTCTACAAATCCCGAATTTGATACGGAATTTTTAAGGTACAGTTATACATCTTTGACGACACCTTCTTCTGTTTATGACTATAATATGAAAACTAAAAGAAAAATATTGTTAAAACAGCAAGAGGTTATGGGTGAATTTTCTTCTTCAAATTATGAGGCCAAAAGGTTAAATGCAACAGCAAATGATGGAGAGCAAATTCCTATTTCTTTAGTTTATAAGAAAGGTATAGAGCTTGATGGCAATAATCCTTTATTATTATATGGATATGGATCTTATGGTATAACCATTGATCCTTATTTTTCTTCTTCACGATTAAGCTTGTTGGACAGGGGATTTGTATTCGCCATTGCCCATGTAAGAGGTGGCCAGATCAAGGGAAGAAAATGGTACGAAGATGGAAAATTTTTGAAGAAGAAAAATACATTTACAGATTTTATAAATTGCGCCGAATACCTAATCGAGGAGAAATACACCAACCCTGGTCAATTATTTGCATACGGGGGAAGTGCCGGGGGGTTGCTTATCGGGGCTGTTATAAACATGAGACCCGATTTGTTTAAAGGCGTATTAGCGGCTGTACCTTTTGTGGACGTAGTCAATACCATGCTCGATGAATCTATTCCGCTCACTACGGGGGAATATGATGAATGGGGAAATCCTAAGGATAAAGAATATTATGATTACATGCTAACATATTCTCCTTATGACAATGTTAAGCCAATGGATTATCCAAATATTTTGGTTACAACAGGGTTACATGATTCCCAGGTACAATATTGGGAACCTGCAAAATGGGTAGCCAAATTGAGGGATTTAAAAACAGATGATAATCTTTTATTACTATACACTAACATGGAAACTGGGCACGGTGGGGCATCCGGGAGGTTTAAGCAACACCGTGAAACAGCCATGGAATATGCTTTTTTACTAAAGTTATGTAAGATCAATGATTAACTTTAACAAACATATCTTTATTTATTCACTTAAAACTCTTTTTTATGAAAAGAATATTTTTTTTGGTAATTTCTCTTTTTGTAACTGCAGGTCTTTTTGCACAAGATGATGCTACTGCAACCGAAAGTAATGGTGGTTCCCAGCAAGGAGCAACTTTAACATCAAAAAAGGGGCATCCTATTTTGCCCCAGGCTGGTGATTATGCTTTCGGGATAGATGTTTCTCCTTTTGTCAATCTCGTGGGGAATCTTGTAAAAATAAATAGTATTACACCTTTCTCAGATCCAATGGCATTTAATTTTATTAATAACAATGCTATCTATGGAAAGTATTTCCTATCATCTAGCACTGCAATACGCGCTAGGATCAGGATTCAAAATGTACAGGATGTAACAAAAACAGATGTTGCAGATGCAGATACTGCTGCTGAACCTGGTGCAACGGTTGTAGATAAGACAATCGAAAAATATACTACTATCTTTTTATCAGGTGGAATTGAAAAAAGAATGGGAAAAACGCGTTTACAAGGTTTCTATGGTGCTGATTTAACATTAGCTTATGAAGATGGTGATCCATTTTCTCCCAACATTGTTTATAAATACGGAAACCCGCTTGTATCAGGTTCTAGGGTTTTGAAGGAAAATGAAGGTGGTACTTTTGGAATTGGTGCTATGGGATTTATTGGCGCCGAGTATTTTTTAGCTCCGAAAATTGCTATTGGTGGCCAATTAGGCTGGGGCTTCATGTACTACAATACTTTTAATTCCGTTGTTGTACAAGAACAAGTCGATCCTGTTACTAACCTTATAGTTGAGGAGGAAACAGAATTCTCCAATGGATCTAGTTTTAATCTTGATACCGATAATTTTGGTGGAGAAATATATCTAATGTTCCACTTTTAGGATTTGAATATTAGTTTTATAAAAAGGGTTACCTCGCGGTAATCCTTTTTTTTGATAACATATTAAGAAATCATTCTATTATGAGTTTCTTTATCCTTTCAATTTGTTTTTGCTTATTAACTTCTCTCAATTTTTGGGCAGTTTTAGTGAAATATTGATGGCCTGAAATAAATTTGATCTGGAGTTTATTCCAGTCATTTAAAGAGCCGATTTTATCAAGTGCTTTCAACTCTTGGTAAAGGGTGTTTGATATAGGGATAAAATCGCTCCTTCCAAGATAGTCAAGGTCGGAATCACACATTATCTTTTCGAGGAGATTCTTAGGGTTGGGAGGTAATTTGGTGGCCATTATAATTTCACAAATTTTTTCTATTTGCTCCCCTGTATAATGATAATTGCTTAATATTTCCTTGGCTAATTGGGTACCATGATATTCATGGTTATCATATTGTATTACATGACCCGCATCATGAAATAATGCTGCTGTTTTTAAAAGCAATATTTGTTCATCCGAACATCCTTCAGCCCAACCCAAAATTTCGACTTGTGTAACTACGTCCACCGTATGTTTAACGTTGTGATAAAAAAGATTTTCAGGAAGTTCTTTTTCTAACTTATCCAAAATTATCTCTTGTAGATCCATCAACTGGAGTAAGGCAAACTTTACCTGGAAATCGCTATTGGGGATTAGGCCTTTTTTATCTTTACTTAATACTTTTTTAATGGAATTAACCTTGTATAAATCCAGGTCGGACTTATATTTAACAGGTAGATGACCATAATACTCGCAATCAAAAAAATTTCTAACCAACAAGTAAGTAGGCCCGGAAATAATAATCTGGTTTATTCCTCCTGATGCTTCAATACGACTTGCAATATTTACCGTGTCTCCCTTTACATCATATGTTTTTTTCTTTTGCCCGGCAATATGAGCGGAGACAGGACCAGTATGTATCCCCATGCTAAGTTGCCAGAACCGGTTATGAGTATCTTTTTCCCTTTGTTTTTGCAAAGAATCCAGCATGTGGAGAGCAGCTAAAACTATGTTTATAGGGTTGGTTATATTTTTATGCGGTATCCCTCCCGCACACATGAATGAATCCCCGATAGTTTTTATCTTTTCAATATTTTTTTCCTTGATGATGCTTTCAAAATTAAAGAATACTTGATCAAGTTGATCCATTAAACCTGGCGCATCTTTTTCAGAAAAAATATCCCTAAATCCATGAATATTGACGAAAAGTATGGTTGTTAACTTGAATTTAAGGGATTGTGGGCGTGAAGGAATCGTGGAAGAATGATCATTGGAACTTTTTTTCAATTCCTTGATAGCATATTCATATTGATCTTTCTCTTCAGATAACTTTTCATTTTGCTCTTGAAGTATATTAATTTCAGCTTTTAACTTCTTATTTTCTTTAACAAGAACAGCAATTTTTTTGAGTAATTCCTGGTAATTTATTTTATTTTCCCTTGGCATTCAAGTAATGACTATTTAAGCAAATTGAGAGGGAAATTACTAAAAAAAGATTTAATCATGCATTTTTTGAAATAAAAAATATTCACAATGTTTTGAATTAATTAACAGGTTTTTACCTAGTGTCAGCTCAAGCGTACTTATCGAGCCACGACTCGTTCTTTTTAGTTTTTGCTTCATAAAATAGACTCACGTAGCTTTTCCTACATAGTATTACGGGGAAGGAGCTTCGACTATGGTTACTTTATTTTACAAAAACTGGAAGCAACTTCGCCTACCTGGCATCCTACATTTGACATAACGCTAGTAAGTCCACGATTGAGAATAGTGACACATTTAATTTCAGTGCCTGGTTTCCCGGGGTAAACATGCGTTATATTAACACAACAAGGTGATAGATAAATATTCATTACTAGTAGCTTATCACTGGAAGGAATGCAATTAAACATGGTTTTTCATCCGTACAAAATTTATTTTTAATGGTCGGATGGAACATCCATGTTACG
>CAZOSQ010000170.1:0-7321 GCA_964582245.1 uncultured Bacteroidales bacterium
CTCAGGGATAATTACCAGGTGGAAAGTGTAGGTTTATTTTTCATGGTTAACAATTATTTTAAGGAAGATATTTCTATTCAAATCAACACTTTAAATACGGATGACGTGGAATTTGCCATCATTAGCTATAAATATCCGGCTGAAATTGCACATAATATTTTACACCTTTTCGGTGCACCTGATTTACATAAAACTCCATACAGGAAAGATGTAAAAAAGATTGAAATGGCAAAAGAATATTTTCCTAATGCGATTATGCTCGATCCTTATGGTAAAAGTGTTAATAACCTGGAAATTTCACCGGTAACACAATTTCTCGTGGGCTGGAAGAGAAAATTAGATAAAAAATACCATGATCTTTTAACCGATAAAATTATCAATTTCTAATCCCGCTTATTAAACCTTCCAATTTTTTCCTAATATCCTAAATCAAATTATCTTTTGATTAAAGTATTTTGTATCATTACAAATGTTCCCGGGATAAAAACTAATTATCACCTTCATTTTCTTGGATTATTAATTATTTTTTCCCTATTGGGATGGGGTTTCGTAATGATTAAATCTGATGCATTTAAACGAGAGAATTGGTCTATCGAACCTATGACCCTAAATTCACTTCTTCTATTTTTAGCCCTTCCTTCTCCTGTATCATTGGATGCAATGGGTTTGTCTTCCCCATATCCCTTCGCAATTAATCTTCCTTTATCAATCCCCTTGTTGACTAAATACTCGACCACGCTTTCGGCCCGTTTTTGGGAGAGATCTTTATTGTATATACTATCTCCCTTGCTATCAGTATGTGAACTTATCTCCACGATTAAATCAGGGGTTTCCTGCAGAACTGGTAAAAGAGTCGTATCAATAAGTATCTTTGAATCTTCTGTTAGCCTTGCCTTGTCAAATTCATAATAGATATTGAATTGAATCGGTTCACGAGGTATTGGTTCCAATGCTACATCATCCAACTCAATTTCCTTGGTTTCGGTATAAGGTTTGGTAGAAATCTCAAAATTCTTATTGAAATACTGATCTTTACTAAAAACAAGTTTATAATCTTCACCCGGTTCAAGTACAATTGAATACTTTCCTTCATTATCAACGGTATCATTAAAAATAAAAATGGGTTCGGGATCCTCGGGATCAAGCAGGTAAACCGTAACCATTGCCCCGGGTAAGATATCTAATTTTTCCTTATCATCGCTTCTTGTTACATCTTGTCTTTTTGTATTTTCAATCATACTGGATAAAGTCGAATCCACGATCATATCGGAATTACTTGTAGTATCCTTTAACAAACTTGTAATTACATCTGATTGGAAAAACAATGAATCTGGTTTAAGTTCGGATTGAAATATTTTCCCGGTGAAAGTTAATTGTAGGTAATCACTCAATTCAAACCCGTATAAATCATCACAACAGGTCGAATGAAGCAAGGCCACGCTCCCTTCCCTGTTCGAAACTAACATTCCTTTCGTCCTGTTTTTTGAATTAATAGTAAAATAGAGATCATCAGCGGGTGAATTAATGGAGTTTCCCATGTTTTTATTCTTTCCCCATCTTCCTTGGTCGCCGCGAGTCCTGAAAACATCAAACCCGCCGTAACCCGGCCAATAATTGGAACTAAAATATAAAGTTCTATTCATCAAATTGTAAAAGGGAGTAACTTCATCTCCACCTGTATTAATCCTGGTTCCGGCATTCCGGGCCTTAGAATATGTGCTGTCATGATGATCATATACCGTATACCATATATCCAAACCTCCCCTCCCCCTGGGCCTGTTAGAAACAAAATAAATGACTTCCTTGTTCCTTCGCGGTTCAATTCCCAAGGCAGGTTGAGTCGCTGTATATCCAAGTAAATTTATATCATCATTCATCTTTCGCGGGGTACTCCAATTGCCATTTTCCTTGCTGCTCAAGTATAACTGACAATTAACCTTATTATTCCAATCATTTTTACACCTGGAAAAATAAAATCTTTTGCCATCCATGGACATTACACCATTTCCTGTATGCGCGTTAGGAATATTAAACAATTCGTTCCATTCCCCTATATCTTTCCATAAAGTATCTGTCAGTTTTCTAGCCTGGTAAAATTTCCTGGTGGGTTTTTCTTCATCATGGTAGATATTTGAGAAATATGGCAACGTGTCAAGTTTAAGTGATGCATATACCATGAGAGAATCATCAAGAAACATGGGAGACAACTCAATATGTGGTTTATTTACACCTTCAAGGTGATAGGTCTCAGCTAATTGTTTACCAGGTAATTCACCTTCTTTTATAATCATTTCGCATGCATCCATCATGTTTTTCAACCACTTCCTATCATAAATTCCCCGGGCTTTTCTCTTGAAATCCTCGAAAACAGTTAAAGCCATTTCGTATTTTCCTTGCATCATTAACATTTGCCCGTGATAAAAACCAGCAATAAAAAAAGTCCTACTGTCCCCTTCAAAAACTTTTTTATAGAAATCAGCAGCTTTTTGATAATTTCTCGATTTCCTATAAGCATCTGCCAATTTTAAAATAGTTTCATAATCATTTGGTTTTTTTTGGGCATATGCTTCATAATATTCTATAGCCGTATATACATCACCAATTTTCTCTGCACTTTTGCCTAGTTTTTTTAAATGACTGGGTTTCATGTATTGCAAATTATTTTGCTTAACCCCTTGGGAATATGCAGATAATAATGTAAAAGTGAAAAAGAAAAGGGTAAGTAATTTTTTCATGGTTAAAATTCGTCTAAATCCTTCCCGTGAAATTCTTCTTGGCTATCATCCGTCCAAACTATTAGAATCTTTCACAAGGAATGGTATAATTATCTACTCTTGTATTTAATGCTTTATAAATTAGGGAGATTTCAATCCCCCCTTTATAGCCGGTTGCCACACGCAATGGTGAAACATTTATGTCATAACTCAATCCTACTTGCCACTCATCGTAATTACCACCAACTGTAATGACAAGGGCATCAAAATTTTTAAATTCATTTTTAAAATATACCCCTCCATAAACAGATTTTTCCATGACTTGATCACTAAAAATATAGGTGAAATTCGATCCAAAATATGCATCAGCTGCTTTAGATGAAGTCATATACACAATGTTTGGAGTGAAGTAGGTGCTTGGAAAAAGAGAAAATTCCGCTGCTGTTGAAATAACATGCCGTGCCGACAACCTGCTGTCTTGACTAATAAAAGCCTTCCTGGGGGCATTTAAATGATAAATGGCATAACCCACTTTTGGGTGAATATTGCGAAATTTTTTACTCCACCCCAACCCGAAGTTTATATCAAGATAACTTGGATTATAATCTATATTTTCTCCATGCGCTATACTCCCGTCATAATCACCGATCATCCGGTTGTATTGCTCATCAAACAAAAGGCTGTTTTGATTAGCAGAATTAAGCACATACCCCAACTGTAGCCCGGCATGAAGAAAATGTCTTTTGTAAATATAATGATAGGCGCCGGAACCATAAAACTTAGTGGAATTCAAATAGGTGGAATTGGTACGATCATTGACAAAAAAACCGCCCACGCTAAATCTTTGATCCTTATAATATAGAGCTTGATCGTAAGATGCAGCAAAGGTATTATATGCATTATTGATCACGCTCCATTGTCTTTTATAATTAATGGCTGCACGGTAATCACCATTAAAATTGCCCGTGTTGGCCGGGTTTAAATTTAATGGGCAAGCGAAAAATTGGGAGAAATGAATATCTTGGGCATGTAAAAAGCCCGTATGAATGGTAACTAAAAATATAAAAAGTAATTTGTTGATATTTTTCATGTTGTCTATTTCTGTAATCATTACCTTTTAAGCGATAATTATTAAATATATCCCAAAATCTATTAAATAAAAAAGGAAATAAACTACCAAATTTATTCTTTTTCAAATATAATTATTATTTTTACAAGAAAGAAAAATTAAGTTGTTAAAAAAAAAATCAAACCTCGAAATATAGTTATTAAATTGACAGGCAGCTCCTTCATTACTTAGATAATAATTTATTCAAAATATATAGATATTTTATGCTATGAAAATTACCCGAGTTTATTTTATATTTTTTTCCCTTGCATTATTTGCCTTTCCTGTATTCTCGCAAAATGCAAACATGGTGGTAGATTATGATCGTTGTATTCGTCAATTTGGTAAAATCAAAGCCTACAATTCTAATGATGACCGTGATAGTGTTAAATGGATAGTGGATGGCAATAGTGTAGACAAGGATACGCTTGAACTGGTCAGCTCCCTGCCAAATAACATTACCCAGGTAACATACTCCATCTCCCTGACTGTATATAAAGGAGGGGCAATGGATACTGACAGCAAAACCATTACGATTTACAAACGCCCGGAAATAGATTTTACTGCTGATAAATTTTCAGGTTGTGCGGGTTTGGAAGTAGACTTTGAACAGCAGGTTACTCCTGGTAACGGTTCCATTACAGGGTATAATTGGGTATTCAACAACGGGCAAAGTTCTACTGAACCTAACCCGCAAAACATTAAATTTAATAACCCGGGAACCTACAGTATTTCTTTACAAGTAACTGATGATAACGGGTGTAAGGTTACCAACACGCACATTGGGAAAGAGCTTATCAAGGTATCCCAAAAACCCCTCGTGAGTTTTTCAAAGGATAAACCCGATGTATCTTGTAGTAACCAAGAAGTTTACGATTTTACCCCCATCATCAATGGAAATTCTGTTCCTATAAAATCTTATCACTGGGATTTCGGGGATGGCCAAACAAGTGGATTAATGGATCCCTCTGCACATACTTATAATGGATACGGGAATTATACCGTACGTTTTGAGGTGATTGATGAATATAATTGCACAGCTGCTTATGAAGACAATATCCTACTAGCAGAAGTGAAAGCCAATTTTTACATACCAGGGATAAATGCAGATACCGTGTGCTATAATACTCCTTACACTTTAACAAATACAAGTATAAATACCACCATTGGAACTTTCCAGTATGATTGGGAATTTATCGATCATGCTTCAACTGAGAAGGATCCTTCTTATACTTTTCTTTCCACGGGTAAAAATACGGTTAAGTTGAACGTGAACTATGAAAACTTGTGTTTTGACGATACAACAGTTACTTTTTATGTTCAACGGATTCAGGCTAACCAGTCAATGGACACTACTTGGGCATGCACATTCCCGGTAGATGTAGCTTTCCAGGGAACGGCTACAGGAGGCGCTGCCTCATATTACTGGGAATTCCCGGGGGGGGGTACAAGTTCAGAAAAAAACCCGGCAGTATCATTACCCGAAGGGGGAACCGTCAAATTTACAGCCTCCTCTGTATCAGGATGTAAGGACACTGACGTATCCACTTTCGTGAAAAAAGTGCAAAAAGCCACAATCTGGGCCGACACATTGGGAGGATGTAACCAGATGAATATAACTTTCAAGGACATTTCCACGTATTTAACTTCCCAAGTAAGAAATTCATGGAACTTCGGTGATGGTTCATCCGGTTCCGGTAACACCGTGAGCCATAACTATGACAACATCAGGCAGTACCAGGTCATCCTAGAAATTGAAGATGACATATGTGGAATTGCCCGGGATTCATTAACCGTGTATATTGGCGAAAAGGCTCTTGCTGATTTTCGATGGGAAACTCCTTGTGCCGGGCAGGAGATAGATTTTATCCAGGAGGTAACCAATCCTTCTAGCGGCACCATTGATTCGGTAGAATGGATATTTAAAAAAGATGTTAGGAAAGTAGAAAGCGAAAATCCTTTTAATACCTCCTATTCTTATTACAACCCATCCCTGGGATGTCCTTACTCGGCATCCTTTGAACAAGTACTACCGGGGGATTTCGAGGAAGTTACACTTGTATCGTGGTTTAATCACTGTCCCGATACTATCACCAAAACTTTTGAACTGGTAGGCCCCTTGGATTCCATCATTAATATAAATCATGATTGTATCGACCCACTAAAATATACATTTACCGGCAAAGTTTACAACGCCACACATATCTCCTGGGATGTTAACGGTGATGGCACCTATGAAAACAACGAGATATACAACATGCCCCTGGGTGGGGAACAAACCGGGATATTCTCTTTTGACCATAAATATACCGAATTCGCCGGTTCATTCGGAAAGTACAGCAATATCCGTATGAAGGCCTACAATGAAAATTCAGGATGTGAACACGAGATCCAGCTATATGACCCGAAATTTTTAGATCAATGTATCAGGGACACCTTGCATATCCATGATTCTTTGCCCATGGATATTAACATGTCCAACTTGGATACTGCATGCTGGGATCACAATTTTGCAACCAACAGTTTAGCATTGGTATACCATAACAATAACTACATGCCATTCCTGGATTATGCAGCTACCACCCTCGATCAGGTTTATTTATCCTGGGAAAAAACAATGTATGACAAAACAGGTACAACACCGGGAGTGACAACACCATTTTCCGGCTCCTTTGACACGGCCGGGATATATGAAATTAAAGTTACTGCCCAACTGATGAATGGATGTGAGGAAACTGCATCCAAAAAATTCGCCAGGATTTATAAACCCCATGCCCAATTTACCATAGATGATTCCAGGGGATGTTCTCCACACACCGTAACGCTTCAACCCGTTGATTTTCTTTGGTTACCAGGCACTGAAACCGATCCTGATTTATTTATAGATGAGTATACCTGGTTTTATAATGATGGCTCAGCGCCTTACAGCCCTGTTAATAATAATCCTGTAACACATACTTACACCCGTACATCATCAAAAGAATTGTTCAACCCGACCCTGCGGGTAAAAGATATATACGGGTGTGAAAATGAATTTTCCAGCTTAATTGTCGCATCCAAACCATTGGCCGCAATAAACATTAAGGATCCCACTTTATGCTCGTATGACTCCACCAAGATAACAGCTGTGAGTAATAATGTTTACTCAAATTATTTATGGAACCTAGGTAATGGCACGATTAAAAATACGAGTGAAAATTTTATTTTCGCTAAATACGATAATAAAGGAACATATGACATACAGGTAACCATCACCGATTCCCTATCGTGTGACTCCACTTTTCAAGATACTATCAATGTTCAGAAAATAACAAACATAGGTTTTATCGTAGACTCGGTCTCGAAATGTCATAATGAAGGAGTTTTTTATTTCGAAGATACTACCGATGCCCCGGAGGTAATTCTATGGGAGTGGAATTGGACTGGTGATCAATATACTGCACGAAACATCATTTTTGAGGATTCTATTCGCCACAATTTTTCAACCCCGGGTATTTAT
>CAZOSQ010000171.1:0-7309 GCA_964582245.1 uncultured Bacteroidales bacterium
TTTTTTTTGCCAAATTACAAATTATTTACGACATTACAAAGTTGACATGACACTAATAATTTTTTCACTTTTTTCCTTCGTTAATAAAGGCTTCAAAATTGAATCCTTTATTATTTGGCTCGTTATTAGCTTGTTTGAGAATATTTGGTATTAATTGATTTGCTATATAAATATCAAATTACATGTAAAAACTGTATTTTAATGCATCTTTATTTCTTCACCTAGTATTTTATAATTTCCCTAAAGTATCTATGAACGTAATTTTATTTTTTTTTAAACTTAAATACTCTCATTTTAACCATCCCCAATTTCTCCCTAGCCAACCCAATAGCTGCCTGTATAAATAGAATATCAAGTAACCAAGTAAAATACCAAAAACTGCACCACCTAGCACATCACCCGGGTAATGAACCCCCAGGTATATCCTACTGTAACTGACTATTGATGCCCATAAGAATATAAAGAATGTATACCTGGCATTCCTAAATAAAAAAGTTGTAAACATGGCCAATCCAAAGGTATTGGCTGCATGATTGGAGACAAAACCGTATTTGCCCCCACAATGGTCTTTAACCAAGTGAACCAGGTGTGAAATTTCGGGGTTATGACAAGGTCTCAAACGTTCAAAAACTTCCTTGAAAAGATGCACTGCCAACTGATCGATGAGGGTTATCAATAAAATGGCGAATACAATGGTTACTACTGCTTTTTTTTTGAACTTGTAAATGATAAACCCCACCAACAAGAGATAAAAAGGTACCCAAATGAATTTATCACTGATGTAAAACATAATTGTATCCCAGGCAGGAGAATGAATCCCGTTCAGGTACAGGAATAATTGCTGATCAATTTCTTTTAAGTATTCCAGCATTTATCAAGAGTTTAAAGTATTCCAAATTAAGTCTTTCAACTTAGTAATACCGGATTTGGAAAAAGAAGAAAAAAATATGTAAGGAATATTGGGCAATTCTTTTTGTATTTCAACACGTAATTCCTCGTCAAGCATATCGGATTTAGATATTCCTAAAATGCGGGGTTTATCCAGCAATTCGGGGTTAAATTTCTCCAGTTCAGTCAGTAATACCTTATACTCTTTCTTAATATCCATACTATCCGCGGGAATGATAAACAGTAAAAGGGCATTTCTTTCCACGTGTCTCAAGAAGCGCAAACCTAAGCCTTTTCCCTCGCTTGCTCCTTCAATAATACCTGGAATATCAGCCATCACAAAAGATTTATTATCCCTATAACTAACAATTCCCAGGTTGGGAACCAGTGTTGTAAAGGCATAATCGGCAATCTTAGGTGTGGCAGCAGATACTACCGATAACAAGGTTGATTTACCGGCATTTGGAAAACCTACCAATCCCACGTCGGCGAGCAATTTCAATTCAAGAATAAAATATCCTTCCACGGCCGGTTCCCCGGGCTGTGCGTACCGGGGAGTTTGATTTGTTGCCGATTTAAAATGATCGTTTCCCAAACCTCCCCTGCCCCCGCGAACCAGGATTCTTTTTTCCTTGTGTGAAGTAATTTCAAATAACACGTCACCAGTTTCAGCATCACGGGCAACTGTACCCAAGGGGACTTCCAACACCACGTCTTTTCCATCAGCTCCTGTTTTCAAAGCACCGGCACCGGGATTCCCATTTTCAGCAAAAACATGCTTCCTGTATTTCAAGTGAAGCAATGTCCACAATTGTTCGTTTCCCTTTAAAATAATGTGACCACCTCGCCCTCCATCACCACCGTCAGGGCCTCCCTTCGGAAGAAATTTTTCTCTCCTGAAGTGAGTAGAACCCGCCCCTCCTTTACCGGAACGACAGAATATCTTTACATAATCTATGAAATTAGATGAGGGCATAATTTAAAAACTGTCCAAAAAGTTAATTTACCACCTTTGTCATTTGTTTGAACTACCAGGCAGCATCATTCTTCAAAAAAAAATAATTCAACTTTTTGGACAGGCTTATTCTCTTTATTTATTTTATTTTGTCAATAGCCTCACACAGGCGGTTAAAGATATCATCAATACTTCCCATACCATTGATACCAATGAATTTTCCTTGTTCATCATAATAATTGATAACAGGAGAGGTTTCCTTATGATATACCTTAATCCTATTTTCTATGATAGATTTATCTTGATCATCGGCACGTCCTGAATCTTTTCCTCTTAAAAGCAACCTATTTACCAATTCCTCATGTTCCACCTCCATGGCTAACATCATGGAAATAGATGTTCCTTTTTCTTCGAGAAGTTCATCCAATGCCTTGGCTTGTGCAGTTGTACGAGGAAACCCATCAAAAATAAAACCCTTGGCGTCTTTATTTACATCCAACTTTTTACCAATCATGCCTATGACTACCTCATCGGGCACCAGTTCTCCCTTCTCCATGTATTTTTTTGCTTCTTTGCCCAAAGCAGTTTCAGCTTTTAACTCTCCTCTTAAAATATCTCCCGTGGATAGATGCACGAGTTGATATTTATCTATCAATTTTTCTGATTGGGTGCCTTTACCCGCTCCCGGGGGGCCAAATAAAACAATGTTCAACATAATTTCATTACTTTTTAAATTAAACTATATATGTTCTTGTATTGTCGTCCATATCCATTGTAATCCATACCATATCCAACCACAAAGGTATTAGGAATTTCCATTCCTACATAATCTATCTTCATTTCTTTTTCTATCGCCCCGGGTTTATACAACAAGGTAACAACCCTAAGATCCAGTGGTTCAAACTGTTCAAGAGCCTTAAACGTCTCGAAAATAGTAAACCCGGTATCAATGACATCTTCCACCAATATAACGTTCTTCCCCTTGATATCAATGGGTGGCTTAATACGATGTTTTAATGATGCTGAAGAAGATAACCCGCAGTATGTGGAAATTTTTAAAAAAGTTACCTGTCCATCTAATTTTATACATCGACTTAAATCAGCGGTAAATATAAAAGCTCCATCAAGAATTCCGATAATAATGACTTCCTGCCCAAGAAAATCATGGTTTATTCGATCCGCTAACTGATGAACAACCTCATCTATTTTTTCAGCAGGGATAAAAAGATTAAATTTTTTATCCAGTATCTGTAGGTGCCTCACTTAATCATTTATTTTATGACGAAGATACAAAACTCGGGATAAATTTCACCTATAATAGGCTCCATTATAAATGAAACAATACACTCCCCGTTGTTTCATGTTCATCTTTTCTATCCGGTTATTCTAGTTTTTTTCCATGATGTTTAAAAAAAAATACGGATTTTTTAGAAAAGAATATTATTTTTGGAGCTTCTTTTACTGCAAGTATATCAAGATTAATCTCTCATCCCCGTGCACTGTAATACTACAGGTATAAATTTGAATAACTTAAATTTAAAACATGTTTAAACGAGTAAAATAAAAATAATTCTACAAGAAAAAACCCAAAAATGTTATTGAAAATATTAAGGTTGCCATTGTTGTTAATTACAACCCTCAATTGCAACTTGAATTTATTGGCAGGGAACCATGATTTTCCAGCAGGAGCAAAACAAGCCGGCATGGGAAATGCGGGTGTGGTGTGCATTGGCATATGGTCGCTTTCTCATAACCAAGCCGGGCTGGCATACCTTGAAAAACCAATTGTCTCCTTGTATACCGAGAACAAATTTATCATGAAAGAACTTGGCTTTCATGCACTAGGTATTGGCATCCCTCTTTCAAACGGGACCCTGGGTGCCAGCATAGATTATTTTGGCTATAAGTTATACCACGAAAGCAAAATCGGGATTGGTTATAGCAGGGAGTTCGGGAAAAAAATAGCCTTTGGCTTACAACTGGATTATTTTAATAAATTCATTGGTAGCGAAGACCATGGTAATTTTCATGCTGTTTCATTTGAGACCGGCTTTCTTGCCAGGCCAAGCGAAAACATTATTTTTGGAGCCCATGTTTTCAATCCAACCAAAACCAAGATAAGGGGCGACTACGACACGAAACTACCCGTTATATTTAAAATAGGAATAGGTTACATGCATCAAGATAAGTTCCTTCTAACCATAGAGGGTAAAAAAGATCTTGAAAAAAAACCTGTCATCAAATCAGGTATTGAATTCATGTTAATGGATGAACTCTATTTAAGGGCAGGTATCTCCAGCAACCCGATGCAAAATGCTTTTGGATTAGGGTATTCCCTTGGAAAAATAACAGCTGATATAGCTTTTACCTATCATCAACTCGGATTGACCCCTCATCTTTCATTTTCTTATGAATTTAATTAAGTCGATTAATATATTGTTATTATCGGTCATCCAGGTGGCTATTATTCTCCTACCCGCTAATTCCCAGGATCACCCGGAAACAATCGAAAGGATTTTAGAAAACATGACCCTACAGGAGCAAAACGATGAAATTGATTATTCTAGCTTGCTGGAAAATTTGCACGAATTCCTGGAACATCCCCTTCGAATTAATTATGCCGATGAGGAAAACTTGGGAAAATTGGGGCTACTAAATGATTTCCAGGTATACAGCCTAATGAAATACCGTGAAAAGTACGGAAACTTCTTGACCATTTATGAATTACAAAACGTATACGGGTTTGACCAGCAACTTGCAAAAACTATTGCTCCTTTTATTTCTTTTAAAACAAACCCATTCCCTGGCAAAATGAGTGTGAAAAAATTTATCAAAGATGGCCAGAATAAAATAATTGTTAAAACAACGCCACCTTTACCTGGTCACGAGAAGGAAGAAAGTTACCTGGGAAATGATATGAAGTTGCTCACCCATTACCGGTTTCATAGCTACAAGAAGCTATATTTAGGCTTTACAGCAGATAAGGATGGGGGTGAAGAATTTTTCAAGGGAAGCAATTCAAAGGGATTTGATCATTATTCGGGGTATATACAGCTCAATGAAATAGGTCCTTTTAAAAAAATTATGATAGGTGACTACCAAGCACAGTTTGGACAAGGATTAACCCTATGGTCCGGTTTTTCCCTTGGAAATTCACTTGGTGGAGTCAATATAAAAAAATATCCCAGGGGATTTTACAAGCACTCCTCTTCGTTAGAAAATGAATTTTTCAGGGGATTATCCACCACGGTAGAGATAGGAAAATTTGATCTTTCTGTCTTTTTCTCCCGGAAAAAAATTGATGGAAATCTGCTGGAGAATGATTCTTCTTCCAATTCCTTTAGTTCATTTCTCACCTCTGGCTATCATAGAACGATCAATGAAATTGCAGATAAAGATGTCATTGGTGAAACAGTTACCGGTGCCCATGGTAGTTTTGAATATAAAAATATGAGAATAGGGATAACTTCCTTGTATTACACTTTTGATCGCACATTAAAAAATGACCAAAAAGCATATAACCAATTCTCCTTCAGCGGTAATACAAACTTCAACAGTGGGATAGATTACATGATCAATTTCAGGAAAGCAAGGATTTTTGGAGAAACTGCAATCGATAAAAATAAATCAGTTGGCACCCTTCATGGTGCGGGGTTTGATATTGCACCCGGGATATTTTTTCAATTTCTTTACAGGAACTTTTCTAAGAAATACCAGGCTTTATATAGCAATGCATTTTCTGAAAATTCAAAAATCTCGAACGAGGAAGGTTTTTTCTATGGTATTTCCATCAACAGGATAACAGATACCAGGTTAACAGCTTTTTTTGATTATTTCAAGTTTCCTTGGCTAAAATACAAGATAAGTGGACCTTCCGATGGATACAGTTACAGTGGGATGATTGAATATTTTCCCACCCCCGACTTACTTTTATATCTTCACTACAAAAATAAAAGAAAATTAAAAGATTTCTTTAACGAGGGAAAAAATATACGATCTCCTACCATGAGATCATCCACCCGGTTGCATGCGAGATTTCAAGTTTCAGAAAAATTTATTTTACGGGATAGGGTGGAATTTATTAAATATCATTTTGCCACTGAACAAGAAGAAGGTTTCCTGGCTTACCAAGACATAATATATATGTTTAATAATGATTTGAATATATATTTCAGGTATTGTTTTTTTGATACGGATGGATATTTTTCAAGGGTATACGCATACGAAAATGATGTTCCCAATGCTTTTTCCATTTCCGCCTTCAAAGAGCAAGGTATTCGGTTATATTTAATGATAAAATATTCTCCCAACTCGTTTCTAAAAACTTGGATTAAATTCGCCTTTACCAGGTATACTAATGATACACCTAGTCATGCTGGTGTGACCATTCAAACCAATTTTACCTTTTAACTACACTTGGAATAATATTTTTTTACTTCTTGGTATAAAAAAACCGCACGAAGTTCGTGACTTGTTTTAATAATTCACTTATTCGCACGGTTGTTATTTGGTTTTTCTTTTTTATACTAAGCTGTTTTTTATCTCATCGTATTCCTTTCTTGTTATTTTACCATTTTCATACCGGCTTTCAAGGAATTGTACAGCCGATTTTTTTTCTTTTTCCATTTTTTTCAATTTAAACTGGGCGGCCAAAAGAATTACCATCCCCACCATAACTAAAACAACTACGTAGCTTATCCATAATAATGTTTCAAAATTTGTCAACATAACTTAATCCTCCTCTTACTTAAAAAAAACATTCATTCTACATGAATAAACTAATCGAAAAATATGCCAAGGAAAATGTTTGTACCTAATTAATTATTGGAATTTTAGGCGCTGTTTTACAAGGGATTAAAAAGTTGATTTCAGAAGGGTATCATGCGGGGTAAAAAAAAGGGTATTTTATTCCCACGTTGTTGACATCATGAAACTTAACTTATTTTTTTACAAAATATAGGATTGGGATAATAATAAACTGTAATGGTTAGATTTGTACCGACAAGGGAAGTGAATTAGTTAATTTGCGCGGGCCAATTAGCAATTGAAACTTAAAAATAGAATGAGAAAAAATTTTCTCGAATAGCCAATGATTTAAAACGATTTAATATCACTATTGACCGGGTAAATTTTAAATAAAATTAAAAACGTTATAGTTATTATCGGCCTTGAAAATAAATATAAAAAGTGGTGGGTAGGTTTTCGCCTTCGAGAAATTCCGTTCCGCCGTTGGCTTATAGCCCTTGGCGGAGACCGAAAGAAAATCTATGAAGCGAAGCGTTAAAAAACCAAGGCTGTTCGAGGACGTTAGGCCCGAACCACGAGCATAGCCGCCAGGCTAAGAACGTTCCTGTTTGAATTACGGTACAATTAAGATAAACATTAGTAAACACTCGATGGTTTTCGGAATCTCTTCCCGCTTAGCGGGAAACCAATTCGTGTTAATCACAAGAGATAGCCGCGAAT
>CAZOSQ010000172.1:0-7241 GCA_964582245.1 uncultured Bacteroidales bacterium
TTCTAACTTTTCCAAGAATGCTATTTTTTCACCGTCTTTTTTATTTCTCACGGTGGTATGAACTTCGTGGTTATCCTTCAATAGCTTGTAAATAATCCAAGAAGCAATATATCCTGTACCCCCGGTTACCAATAGTTTAGTACTCATAGTATTTATTTTTAATCGAGATTAATTCACTTTCTTCCAGGTGGTTGTTCTTCCAACCAAGGAAAAACCAATGTAACCCCGAACATTTAGTGTATTTTTATCTTTCAGCTCTATGGTGCATTTATACGAGGAGCCTGTTTTGGGATCATAGATAGTTCCTTCTTCCCATTTTTTTTCTCCAGGGTTGTATTTTAGGTTTTTTAATACTACCAGTCCTATCACTTGTCGATTTCTTAACTCCTCGTTAGGATTTTTAGAATCCGTTTGAGGTTTTTTCGTGGTAGGATTCATGGGTTCCTTCAACCATATGATTTTGCCATGGTACTTGTTATTTTTTTGATAGATTTGAATTTTTCCATCGCCTTCTTCTGTTAGCCATGTCCCGGTAATAGAACTTTCATCGTGTTGTAAAATATGAGATACCAATACTGATAACAATAGAAATAAAATTTTCATCCCTTCTTTTTGATTGAATAAGTGGTGTAATATTAAAAATAGCTCTAACCCACTAGCGCAAGTGTTTTTCACTTGTGCTAGTATAATATGCAGCTTTCATCAAATATAGAAAATTATTTTTAAAAATTTTACTATTTGTACTTCATCCTCATAGTATGACAATACATAATGCGACAGTATATTTAGTAAAAAAACCGAAAAGACTTTTACCATATTTTAAATCTACTTACAAAATTTAGCATAAGTCAAAAAACTCATGATATTCCTAAGATATGCAAGATAATAATTTAACCACGAATTACTTGTACGGATACGAATTTGAAGTGAATTTGAAGAAGAAAGGTTGAAAATTTTCAAGAATCCATGACTTACAGATACAATTCCCCTTACCCACTTTATTAAGGCTATTATGGATAAGCCGAAAAACCCATAAAACACCATGTTTTTAATGTTACATACTTGTGATTACAAAGGAAATCTTTATTTTTAATCATGTTCATCATGCCATTCGGGTGAAGGAGATCGACAAACACGGTTGTCAACAGGTTGTGTTTGTTACTTTATTTAAATATTGCTTCCACAACACTTCTTGTATTTTTTCCCGCTCTCGCATGGGCAGGGGTCATTTCTTCCTACTTTTGGTGCACTTTTCACGTAAGTATCAGGGCCCGAGTAGACTGATTCTGAAAATGCTTGCTTGTTTTCGGGTTTATGCTTGTTTATTTGATATTTTACACTCTCTGAAAGGCATTGGCTGTATTTCAAAAGATAATCGTACGCGGCTTTGGCATAATCATCACTGTTTTCAGAAAATGTTTTTTGAAATAATTCCTGCATCTCAGGGTTCCTCTGGTTTGGCCATTGAAAAATAAATTGCATTTGCCACAGGTTGTAAAGAGAATGGTTCAGGAAGTAAAATTTCAACCCCCTGATGTTGTCCATCATCAGATTGTATTTGTCATCACTAATCAGCTCATAATCTTTAAAAAAATCATAGATATATGCAAGCCCCCATATCTTGCCAAAAATATCCACCAAATTAGATTCGAACATTTTATCAAGATGTGAAAGGAAATGTTCTTTCAGGGACAGGAAATCAATATAAAAATGGTCTTCTACATTGTTGCTTCCCAGGAATATTTCGTGGTGCACCAGGATATTCCACCATTGGTCGCTCAGCATGAAGGGAAGACCGTATTTCTCTTTCATGTAAATGGAGAACATCATGTTCATCCACATGTTTATTTCCCGGTGTTGTTTGTTTTCAATTAGGTTGATGATTTCATCGCGATCAAATGGTTTTTCGATGCAATCAACAATGATATTAATGGATTCTTCCGTTTCATGAAAATCATATTTCCTGGTATCTTCAAAAAACTTTTTCCAATCCACCTTTTCATTTTTTTTAACCCGTTCGTAGGCTTTTTCGAGTTTTTGGAGATAGATATTTATGGTAAAAATGTTATGTGCAGAACCTATTATATCTTCCGATTCAAATATTGGTTTCCAAACTGCCCCTGAAAAGTCCAACAAGGTATCGTAATGTTGGTGATAAAGAAGCTGATGAACACAATTGATGGTCACCGTGTCAATCCCTTCCACGGGATACTGTTTCACGATTTCCAGCCGTTCCTTTATTTTTTCAGGGTTGTTTTTATAGAAGTAGTAATCAACCAAACGTGTTTCAATATATTGATAATCATTTTCGTATTCCTCCGGAAAAGCTTTTTTGTAGGTCTCCGATAAGGATTCCACCAAATGAGGTTTTTCATGGAACAAAAGCGGTTCAATGATATCAAGCATCATTTCAAAATAAGACACTTCTTTCTCAGGATGATTACTGATAAGATAAAGGAGCAGTTCTGCTTTTTCCTCTTCCTGCCCTATCTCTTCAAAAGCATCGTAAAAATCTTCTGTTTCCAGTTCCGCCCAGTGTGTGTTTTTGTATTTTTTCATGATTTTTTAAATTTTTACCCGCTTTTTGCCGGTTAATAATTGCTGCATGAAGCTTTTTTTTTTTCGATTATTTAAGTTTTTCAAATAGGACTGTAAAATATTCTTTTCTTTATCCATATTGTAGATTATATTTGAGATTTCTTTTGTTCAAGAAATGAAGGGACTTGTAATTTAATTAAATATACCAATATGGTTTACCAATGTTATTAGTAAAATACAAATAGCCCTAAGTTATTGACTTAGAGCTATTTACGCTAGTAAAAAAAGTGATCCCGCCAGGATTCGAACCTGGGACCCACAGCTTAGAAGGCTGTTGCTCTATCCAACTGAGCTACGGAACCAAATTGATCATGAATTTGCAACAAAAAACATGCATTTGCTTCATGAAGCTGCAAATATAATAATTCAAAATGTAAATGAGAATTTTCTTTTAAAAAATCTTAATTAGTTCTTCCAGAAAACTACAATAGGTGAAAAAGTAACTTTAAGAAAAGTCCAAAGAACGAACCATGCGAAACTTTGATGCAAGGAGTTAAGCTGGTAATTCTTGTGTGAAAGAAATTTTACCTTGGGTCACTAATAATAAAACCTGGATAATTTTTAAATTTTCATTGAAGGCCAACTTTATCTTCTTGTTCATGAATAAATTTTACAGGGATTTTCCCCGGGGATAAATTATGATTATAAGTTGAATCTTGCTTTGGGAGTGGTTTGGTATGAACCGAACTCCTTTTTAAGAAACTTGTAATAACCTGTAATGGCAATCATGGCTGCATTATCTGTCGTGTACTTAAAAGCTGGAATGTACATGTCCCATTTATTTCTTACAGCTTCTTGTTTGAGTATTTCCCGGAGTTTTGAATTGGCAGACACTCCCCCGGCAATGGCTATTTCATTGATGCCGAATTGTTGTGAGGCTTCACGAAGTTTTTTTAATAGGATTTCTATGATTGTTTCTTGTAAAGAGGCGCAGAGATCATTGAGATTTTCTTGAATGAAATTAGGATTTTCCTTGACTTGATCACGCACCGAGTAGAGGAAGGAAGTTTTTAACCCGCTAAAACTATAATCCAATCCCTTGATAAAGGGTTTATTAAATTTAAACGCATCCTTGTTTCCTTCCTTGGCTAATTTGTCCACAACAGGCCCGCCCGGGTAAGGTAATCCCATGATTTGTGCGCATTTATCGAAAGCTTCACCCGCGGCGTCATCAATGGTTTGGCCCACGATTTCCATGTCCAGGTAATCCCGTACCATGACAATTTGAGAATGGCCACCCGAGACTAGCAGACAGAGGAATGGGAAACCAGGTGTTTTTTTCCCGGGATTTTCCCTGGATTTGATAAAATGAGCCAAGATATGACCTTTTAAATGGTTCACTTCTATAATAGGTATTTTTCTTCCAATGGAAAATCCTTTTGCGAAGGATGCTCCTACCATCAGGGAACCCAACAAACCCGGCCCCCGGGTATAAGCAACGGCATCTATTTCACTTTTTCTAATTCCTGCTGACTTTATGGCTTCATTCACCACGGGTATAATATTTTGTTGATGGGCGCGTGAGGCTAACTCGGGCACAACGCCTCCAAATTTTTCATGTACTTCCTGGTTGGCTATGAAATTACTTAATTCTATCCCGTTGCTGATTATGGCGGCTGAAGTGTCATCGCAAGAAGATTCTATACCTAAAATAGTGATTGACATAATGTTTTGTTTAATAAAAATGTTCCTTCCCGCGGGAACAAGTATTTTATTGTTTTTTTTACCTGTTTTATCCCCCATCTGCCTGGTAATCTTTTCACTTTTATTTGTGAAATTCAAACTATTTTTTCTTCTTTTGCGTTTCGTAAGTGGAACCAGGTATGGAGCGTAAAATTATTAAAAATATTGCCAAGGGGATAATTGTTTTAGCATTGATTTTGCTAATTATTCCTTTTTCGCTGTATTTCACGGTGAAACATCCTCGAGTTCAAGCTTACCTGGTAAATAAAATCACAACCGAAATTTCCAAAACCCTTAATACAAAAGTCGAATTGCAATCGATTGAATTTTCCCCTTTTAACAAGATTGTTTTAAACAATATTTTCGTGGAGGATTATGATGGTGACACGTTGCTTTATTCAGGTAAGGTATATGCTTCATTGTATGGGTTAAACATTAAAGAAAGAAAGATTAGGATAAATAAGGCCGAGTTTGATAGTTGTTTTTTCCGGTTGTATAATGATTCTTCTAATATCGTGAACATAAAGTACGTGATCGACCAGCTAACCAATAATAACAAGAAAAAAGGAGTAAATAAACCATGGCAAATCACTTTGAACAAGATCGACATGAAGAATTCTCGTTTTGCCCTGGAGAATTATTATAGGAAAGATTATGGTAGTGGTATAGATTGGACCGATCTGCAAGTTTATAATATGAATTTACGGGTGAGACATTTGGATATCAATAAAGATACAGTTCAAATGCAGGTTCGCCACTTAAGTGGAACAGAGCAAACAGGTTTTGATATAAAAAAATTAAGCACGTTACTTTACCTGCATAAAAATGTAATGTATTTTGACAATGTATCTATTGTCACGGAAGGGTCAAGGATTTATGCTGATAAAGTTCATTTTGATTTTGATGAATACAAGGATTTCGGGGATTTTGTTAACAAGGTGAAAATGGACAATTACATCAGGAGATCCAAGTTGACACTGGAGGATCTTTCGTATTTTGCCCCGGTGTTTAAAAATTTCGAGCATAATTTTATCATTGGCGGTAGCGCAAAAGGCACAGTTTCAGACCTGAAAATAAAAAATTTAACCATAGAATATGGGCAAGATACGAGAATATTAGGAAAAGTAAACTTTTTAGGGTTACCCAATATAAAAGAAACCTTAATGTTCGTGGACCTGGAAGATTTATCTACCAACATGAGTGATATTGAAAAACTGAACAATAGTATTCCATCCTTGAAACACATAGATATCCCGGAAAAATTTCATGATATAGGGAACATGCATTACAAGGGTAACTTTACTGGGTTTATTCATGATTTCGTTGCTTATGGGAATTTTTACTCGAGCCTGGGGCATATATCCACTGACCTGCTTATAAAACCAGATACGGCGAATTTTATAAGATTTAAAGGAAAGGTAAGCACCAACGGTTTTCAACTTGGGAACTTAATAGATAATAAAAATGTGGGAAGTATAAGTTTGAACACGGAGGTAAATGGTTATAAAAGCGGCTCTATGTTAAAGGGTTTCATGAATGGTGTTATCAAGCATATTGACCTCAAAGATTACAGGTATCAAAATATTCAATTAAAAGGAATTCTCTCAAATAAAACTTTTGATGGATCTTTTTCAATTGAGGATCCAAACATCAAGTTGGATTTTGCGGGAAATTTCGATTTCTCTGGGATGATTCCTGAATTTAATTTTACCAGCAAAGTTTCACGGGCAAATCTTTATTATTTAAACCTTGATCATTCAGATTCCTTATTTAATGCTGCATTTTCCATGACAGCCAACTTCAAGGGAATGAATCTGGATGACTTGGATGGCGAGATATTATTGGAAGATATAACCCTCGAAAAGCAACACAAGAATCTGGAAATTAATATGTTGGCTATAAAGGCAGATACCGGGCTCATAGAAAAAGAATTTACCATAAGATCTGATTTACTCGATGCTACCTTGAGAGGGGATTACAAATTCACCACTTTAATTAATATTGCTTCCAACATTACCTATAATTATATTCCAGCCTTGAATATCAATTCAAAAGAGATAAAAAAGGAAGAATTAAAGAGATTTACTTTCGAGGTTGATATTAAAAATGAACATCATCTGGAAGAATTATTTGTACCGGGCTTTTTTATCGCGGAAAATTCAACATTGAAGGGTGGATATGATGACAAAAAAAAGGCGTTTTCCTCTGTTTTTGAGACGGAAAAAATTTCTTACAGGAACAATAGTTTTCATGATTTTGCCATTTTTTTGGGCATAAATGACACCATAGTTTCCATTAATTCCCGCAGTAGTTCATTGGAACTGATGAACCAAAGAAAATTTGAAAATTTTCTAACCCGAACAAAGGTAAAGGATAACAATATGGATATTTCCTGTATGTGGAATAATAATAATCAACCCATCACCGGGAACCTGGCTTTTAACCTGGATTTTGCAAAAAAACAAAAAGAGAAAAAAACCACGATTAGTTTGGAAGTGATGCCGGGAAAATTGGTTTTTGGAAAGGATACCTGGAAGGTAAGAAACAGCATGGTGTTTATTGACGGCTCAACCATCTTTTTTGACAATGTTAGGATAGCTAATGTAGACCAATCATTATCGCTACTGGGTGCTGTCTCTGAAAAAGAAGATGATACCTTATTTGTCTATTTTCATGATTTTGAATTGTCCATTATTGATGAATTTATTAGAAATGAACAGGTTTCTTTTGAAGGAAAAATAGATGGTAAAGCCAGCATAAACAATTTTTTTAAAAATCCTGTTTTTTATGCCGATCTCTCCATTGACAATCTAACCCTGAACGATGAAAGTGTAGGATACTCTGAAAAAAAAAGCACTTGGAATAGCAACAGGGATATGCTTAATATCAATGCATTCACCCTAAGGGGAACATTGGAAACGATCAAGATCTAGGGTGATTATTCCCCGGTTACGGGAGAG
>CAZOSQ010000173.1:0-7241 GCA_964582245.1 uncultured Bacteroidales bacterium
TAATTTTTGCTACCTGCAATTATTTTTACAAATTTAGTACACTATTAGCCAAAATTAAAACTATACTTCATCTAAATTTTTTATTTTTTTAATTTGTTCGGGTACTTTAAATTCTTTTAATATTTTGGCTGTTTGGGTAAAATATTTATGATTGTTCAGGAATTTAAATTGGAGTTGGTTCCATTCCTCTTTGTTCTTTATCTTTCTATGATCTTGGAGTTCTTTGAATAGTTCGTTTGCCACGTTCATGAAATCTGCCCTGCCCAGGTAATTTAAGTCTGCATCACATAAAATTTCTTCAAGGTGGTTTCGCGGGGTTTGGGGTATTCTCGTGGACAAAATCAAGTCACTGATCCGGTTGATTTGATCATCAGTGTACCAAAACTGGGGAAGCAGGGCTCTTGCGAATTCAGCACTTTTTTCCTCGTGGTTGTTATAATCAATTAAATATCCGAAATCATGAAGTAGGGCTGCTGTTTTTAGTAATATTAGTTCTTCCTCTGTGACACCTTCTGCCCGCCCAAGCAATTCCACCTGGACATATACATCTAGTGTATGTTTTAAATTATGGAAATAAAAATTCTCGGGTAATTCTGTTTTTAATCGCTGTATGATATAATCTTCCAGGTCGTTCAATCGTAAATATTGAAGTTGGGAATTAAATCTTTTATTAGGGATACCTTTTAAATTCACCGAAAGTTCAGGTCGAATTCCCCTTACAAAATACATATCTATTTCTCCCTTGTATTTAACCGGCATTCTACCCCTGTATTCACAAATAAAATAATCTTTTACCAGGTTATAGGTAGCTCCTGAAATATTTACTTTACCTGATTCTCCTGACGATTCCATCCTGCTCGCTGTATTTACTGTATCCCCCCAAATATCATAAGAAAGTTTTTTTCTGCCTACAACACCGGCAATTACACTACCCGTATGTATCCCGATGCGTATATCCCAAACCTTATTTCCTTTTAGTTGTAAGGTTTTCATGTACTGTTGAATTTCTAGTGCTGCCAAAACAACCTCAACAGGATTGGTGCTGTTTGCATTGGGCAATCCTCCTGCACACATGTACGCATCACCGATTGTTTTGATTTTTTCTACGTTATATTTTTCAACGACTGAATCAAAATGGAAAAAGAAGCTATCTAATTCATCTACAAGCTTATCGGGGCTCATTTTTTCGGCTATTCGAGTAAATCCTTGGATATCTGAAAATAGGACAGTAACGGTTTTGTATTTCCTGGTGGTCGCTTTACCAGTGGATTTTAATTCTTCTGCTGTCACCCTTGGTAAAACATTCATCAATAGTTTTTCTGATTTTTCTTTTTCTTTTTGTAGTTCGACAGTCCTTTCCATAATTATTCTCTCGAGTTTAGAACGTTCCTTCATAAATCGGTAAGTTCTAAATTTCATTGTCATGAAAATGATCGAGGCAGTGATTAACACGTAAAATACGTAAGCATACCAGGTAAGGTATATCGGGGGTTCAATACCAAAACTATAAGAAATTTCATTGCTGATGTCACCATTGAGATTCTTTGCCCTTAAGTGGAAGGTATAGTATCCCGGGTCTAAATTGGTATATTCTTTAAAATGAACCGGGTTCCATTCTGACCATTGATCTTCAAAACCTTCTAGGTAATATTGGTAATTAATTTTTTTCTCGCTATAATAACTGGTAGCTCCAAACGTGAATGAAACGCGGTTATACTGGTATTTCATGTAAGGTGCCATTCCTGACTGGCTTAAAGTATATGGAACTATAGAATCATTTCCAAAAATTATTTTGTTTATAAGTACATTGTAATCGGCCTTTTTCGATTCTGATATTTTAGAATCATAGCGGATTAATCCTCCTAATCCCCCGAACCAAATGATACCGTTATCATCAGGGTAAATAGTATTTATTACGAATCCGTCTAGGTTATGAATAGGTAAATCTTTTAAAATATACTTTCCTGTTTCTTCGCTTTTTTTTGCAGAATAAACTTTTTTCTCGATTTTGTCAGTTGTTCCACTGACCATTAATAACTCATTGTTTCCTGTTTTGGAAACAGGATAAATCCATTTGTTTTTTCCAAGCTCGTTTATGCCTATTAAAGTGTCAGCAAAGAAAGTTCCTTTCTCCGGGTTAAACCTGAAAATGCCATCTGATGATGGAAAAATAAGACCTTCAGGAGTTGAACAGATATTGAACCAGTTGAAAAAATTATTATCCTCATGTTCATAAACTTCAAAACTTGAAATAGGACTTTTTCCTGAAAGGTCAATTCTCATGAGGTTATATACCTTAGAATCCAGCCAAATAACATTGTTTTCTTCTTCCGCGATAACTTCAACAGGCACATTTACCAAGCTTATATCTCCAATTTTCTTGAAACTGTTTCCCGAATATTTAATCGTCATAATACCCTCTGAATTACCTATAAAAAACTGGCTGCTATCATAACTAGATTGCAGAATAGTATTTATTCTCGAAAAATATAGGGGGTAGCTTCTATTTTTATTTATTCGATATATACCATTTGCAGTGGCAACAAAAAGCTTATTGCCATACTTGAAAAATGATTTACAGTCCTGTGATAAACCCTCAATACTATTGAATTTCTTGTTGATGTTTTTCCTGGATCGTGAAGGATTGTGATAATAAACATCTTGAGTAGTGGCAACATATATAATCCCTTCATGCCGGATAATTGCATTGACGTTTCCAGTAATTCCGGATATGTCGTTGAAATAGGAAACAGCGGCAGGGAAATCAATCCGGCTTAAACCATTATTATGAAGCACCCATAAATTGCCGGTTTTATCAGCAAAACAATTTAAAATGTTATAGTCAAATAATCCTTCTTGCTTTCCTAGTGTATTTACCAAGTTACCTTTTCTATTGATTATAATTATTCCTCCTCGTTGGGTGGCAATGGCATAATGGTTGGAGGAAAGAAGACATGCTTTGCTATAACCATTTTTTGCTACTAATAAATCAGCTTCTGTTGAGAAAGATGTGACGGTGTCAAAATCGTACTTGTAGAACGAGGGAATACCAGCACATTTTATTAGTAAGGATGTTTCTCCATAAGGTAAAATATCTTCAATTTTTTTATTGATAAAAAAGTCGCCTTTTGGTAGAGACCAGGTTATTCCTTCTTCGTATGATGTCAAACCTTCTTCATCCTTATATAAATAAAGGTGATTGTTTACTTCAAAGGTTTTTAAATAACTTTTACTTTTATCTATTAGTTTCAACTTGTTGTCCCTTAGGCGAAAGAGCTTATTAGATGTGGAGAAAAAGACTTGATTATTGATGGAATAAATGCTTTCGATTTGTCCATTATCCAAGATAGAATCTTTCCCGGTTAAAAATGAATGGAAATTTAAGGTGCTGCTATTTCCGTAATCCAGGTAACCAATTTTATTTTTTCCTCCAACAATTACGGTGTTTTGGTTGTCAATAGTAAAACACGTTATTCCCGGGAGTTTTATAAGTTCAAGGTTATTCCCATCATACTTAAAGAGCCCATTTATATTTCCAAAGTATAAAACTCCCAGGTTATCCTGGTTTATGGATACATTGGAATTTTGATAGCTATGATCACTTATTAAAATTTTCTGAATATAAGGCAAACCCTGTTCTAATGACTGGCTTAAAATAACAGGTACATTAAAGCAGAAAAGCATGATTAGGTTGAAAAATATTCCTTTCCATATGGAATTTTTCATCGGGATTGTTATTATAAAATACTGGGAATACTTAAACCCTTAAATTAATTGTAAATGAAGCAAATAAGTGACTTATATGTTTTAAATCCTTACCTAATTCTTGATAAGATTACAAATATAACACATTATTTTCTTAATTTATTACCTTCATAATTTATCATAAATATGTACTTTAAACTTTTTTTTCATGATTTAAGATTTATAACTATGAAACTTGTTTTTGCTACCAATAATGAAAATAAAGTGAAAGAGATCCAAAAGGTCATTGGAGATCAGGTTGAAACTTTAAGCCTTAAGGATATAAAGTGCATGGATGAAATACCAGAAAATCAAGATACCTTGGAAGGAAATGCCTTGGAAAAATCAAGATATGTTCATGATAAATTCAAGGTAAATTGTTTTGCAGATGATACAGGTTTGGAAATAGAAGCTCTTGAAAACCGTCCCGGTGTATATTCAGCCAGGTATGCAGGTGAAAAAAAAGATCCGGGCGCAAACATGGATAAAGTGCTGGAAGAAATGCAGCACGTTTCGCATAGAAAAGCAAAATTTAGGACAGTGATAGCCTTAATTCTTGAAGATAAAGAATATCTATTTGAAGGAGTCGTAGAAGGCGTTATAACAAAAGAAAAGAAAGGAAAGAAGGGTTTTGGTTATGATCCTATTTTTCTTCCCGATGGATATGATCGTACTTTTGCCGAAATGGATTTGGATGAAAAAAATACTATAAGTCATCGTGCGAGGGCAGTAAATCAGTTGGTTTCCTTTTTGAAAAAGCTGTAAATCAAAAAGAAAAATGACCTTCTTTATATACTAAAATTCGTGATAATTAAGTTTTTTTAGCTAGAATCAACTTTATGCTATAATTATGAGATGGTTTTTTTCTATAATCCTTTTGACTTTTTGTTTTTCCCAAATTTTTCCGCAAGTTAAATTATATCAATGGAGAACACATGCTCCATATCTTAAAGGTGTGCAACTAGCAGTTGCAAATGATAAGGTCTACTGTATAAGTGAGGGTGGATTTTTTTCCTACCATAAATCTTCTGGTTCACTCGAAAAATATTCGAAGGTAACAGGTTTGTCAGATGTTGATTATAGTTCCATAGCTTATGATGCTGGAAATGACTTATTGGTCATCGGGTATCAAAATGGAAATATTGATTTATTATATAAAAATGAAATTTATAATTTACCTGATATAAAACGAAAACTTATTATTGGATCCAAATCCGTTAATAAACTGGACTTTATAGATGGTCTTTTATATGCATCATGTGGTTTTGGAATCGTGGTAATCGATCCAGTTAAAAGAGAAGTTAAAGAAACCTATCTCATTGGAGAAAACGGCATGCAGGTGATAGTAAACCAGGTGGCTTTTGATGGGCGATATTTATATGCGGCATGTGAGGGAGGAGTATACAGGGCAGATTATTTTTCCTCGAACCTGGTGGATTTCAATAGCTGGGAAAAAATGGGTAATCTAGCGGGCGTGGATGGAAATTACAATGCAATAGTTTTTTTTGATAATAAGATGTATGTTAATCATTCGAAAGATACAGGTGATGATGTAATATACTTCTTAGAAGGTGACAGTTGGATCCCACTTGGTAAAGGAGATCTAACAGGGAACAATTATTCTCTTACTGCCGGGGATAACCTGGTTATTTCCAATGAACGGAAAGTGGTAGTTGTAAACCCAGATGGCACCATCAAGAAAATAATTGATCATTCAATATATTGGGAGCCTGAATGTCGTGATGCAGTTTTAGAGGGGGGAACAACCTGGATAGCCGATAATAGGCAGGGACTGGTTAAAATTTCTGCCAATAATCAGAAATATTTTTACACGCCCAATGGCCCATTGTATCATTATGTATGGGATTTGGATGCAGCTCAAGGAGACATATGGGCAGCAGGAGGTGGTAATGATGGAATCCAGTATTCCTATATTGGTGGATATTCTTTTCAAAAAGAAAAATGGATAAATTTTCATCGAAGTTTAGATTTTTCGATTAATGAAATAAGAAACTTTCACGTGGTAGCTGTAAACCCGAGAAATTCCAAGCAAGTATTTTTCGGATCAAATGGTTATGGTCTAATAGAATATTATGATAACCAGTACCAGGAAACTTATGATGGTTCTAACAGTAATCTTGAATATGCGCTCGCTCCATTTGATGTAAGAATTAGTGGATTAGCATTTGATGATAATGAAAATTTATGGATAGCGGAAATGGTAGTTAATAATCCTGTTTATGTAAAACCCCCGGGAAAGGAAATTGAAAAAATAAAATTTAAATCATCTATTCCCGGGAATAAAACAGGCCGGTTATTGGTAACATCAACCGGGCAAAAATGGCTTATTCTTAATAATGTTGGATTATTTGTTTTTGATCATCAACCTGGTGGTGGAGAATACAATGAAAAAGTATTGAGGATTATTGGATCGGATGGGGAAATGATTTCGTCAAGTCCGTATTCCCTTGCCGAAGACTTAGATGGAAATATATGGATTGGTACTGATAAAGGCCCCGTGGTTTATTACAACCCCGAGGATGTATTTACATCCAATATTTATGCAAGTAAAATTTTGATCTCTCGAAATGATGGATCTAATTTGGCAGATGTTTTACTTGAAACAGAGACAATTACTTCCATCTCTATTGATGGCGCCGGGCGTAAGTGGTTTGGGACAAGTGGGGCGGGTGTCTTTTTACTTTCAAAAGATGCGACCAAGCAAATTTATAATTTTACTGCTGAAAACAGCCCTATGCCATCCAGCAACATTATTGATATCTCCATAAATCATCTCACAGGGGAAGTATTCTTTGGCACTGATAAAGGTATAATCTCGTTCAAAGGTGATGCTACCAAGGGAAATGATGATTTTGGAAGAGTTTACACTTATCCAAACCCGGTGCGTGAAAATTATCAAGGAGATATTACTGTAACTGGTTTGCTGGATAATGTAGATGTAAAAATTACAGATGTTAGCGGGAATCTTGTTTTTGAAACGACAGCGCTTGGGGGACAAGCTATCTGGAATGGGAGAAATATGGATGGGATTCGAGTAAGTACCGGGGTTTATCTTGTTTTCTGCACGAATAGCGATGGATCAAAAACTTATGTAACTAAAATTTTATTCATTAATTAACCAATCATCAATGGTAATCGATTTCCTTTTAATTAGGAAAGTACATGAATGATGCGTTATATATGATAGCGAGTGAAAAAAATGTCTTCAAAATCAAATGCCGCGTTTTGTTTCTTAAATGATTTTTTACATACCCAGGACTCCTTACTTATCGCAAAAAGAAATAGCGGAAAATTAAAGATTTTTAAATCTACTTTTTTTATTCACCGCCGCGGCGGTTCATGAGATCGCCCTGCTAAGTTCTTCAGCAAAAAAAAGTAGCAACCGCTGTCCCCAAGGCTTTAGCGGTGGGGCAAAAATGGAGCCTCTCCCTAAAAATTTGCTAAAAATCAATTACACTACGCTAAAACCAAGGAAC
>CAZOSQ010000174.1:0-7238 GCA_964582245.1 uncultured Bacteroidales bacterium
TTATGGCTTTCAATACTTTTACTGGAACAACATTGTAACCAATTTCATCTAATATTGAAATCATTCCTCGCAAGGTTTTTCCGTTATCGTGACTAAGCAAACCTCGGACATTTTCACCAAAACAAATTGGAGGGTTTACTTCTTTGACAACTCTAGCATACTCATAAAATAGGGTACCTCTAGCATCTGCAAGCCCCAGCTTTTTACCTGCATAACTAAAAGCTTGACAAGGAAACCCACCAGTTACGACATCTACTTTATCGTGAAATCCTGTAAAATCAAAATCTTTAATATCACCTTCCAAGACTTTCCAGTTTGGGCGATTTTTTCGCAAAGTCTGACAGGCCCATTTATCAATCTCATTCAAAGCAACACATTTCAAACCTGCCTTTTCCATACCAACAGCCAAACCACCAGCACCTGCAAATAATTCTAAAACAGTATATTCGTTGTGCGGCTCAACATAGTTAGAAACAGTATCTTCAACATCGTGACTAAAAAAGTCAGCGAAAAGAGTTTCAACTTGGTTGCGATTATAAACACGGTAGTTACTAATTGGCTCACGGACAGCAGGCAATTTACCCTCTCTATCCCAACGTCTAAGGGTTTCTTTGCTTTTACCAATAAGTTCAGATGCTTCGGATAGTGATAAATATTCTTTCATAACCAAGTTGTTTAACCTTATACAATGGTTACAAATTTATAACAAAAAATGATACGGACAACAATAAACGAAAAAAAACAACGAACGCCCAACAACCATCAAACCCAATAACCGAAAGCATTTCATAGGATAGTGATGAGGTTTATTTTTTAATGTGCCACCACGAATTTTTTAGTTTCATTTAGGTTGGAGCCACTAAATTTAATAAAGTAAATTCCCCCCGGCAGATCAGAAGTGTTTAATAAAAATTGTTCTTGTATCTCTCCCGAGGATAAAAATTCCCCCTGGATATTATATACTTCAAAATAAATTAATTTTCCTTGGTTCTTTATGTTTAAATAGTTGTTTGCCGGATTTGGATATAATCGCGGGGATACATTCTCATCGTCCATGACAAAAGATGTTCCCGTGTAAAAGGAAGCTTCCGGGAGTTGGAAATTAATTTTTGAAATCCCTCCATAGGTTGATATCCAAGCAGTGGTGTCATTTTCAAAGTATATATTGCGACATATTTCATCGACAAGCCCACTTTTTTTCCCGAGGGTGATCCAATTATTTCCATTAAAAATTGATATGCCATTGGAAGTAGCCATCCATATATTGTTTTTACTATCTATTTCTATATCATTTACCACCGGGTTAGCCAAGCCATCTTGTGTTGAATATTGTACCCAGGTGTTATTTTGGAAAAATGCCACACCATTGCTTGTTGCGCACCAAGGATTACCATGAGAATCTATTGCTATGGCATTTACATCATTGGAAGGCAAACCATCCGATGTGTTGTAATTTTTCAAACTAACCTTGTTGTATTTATCTACCCCTGAATTGGCTAGCCACATATTTCCCTGGTTATCGAATTCAATATCTTTGACATTGGGATCTGTAAATTCATGAAAATATGCCATCTTTTGGCTGGCACTGGTATAATAATATATTCCTTCCGGGCTGCCGAACCAAAGCCATCCCTGCTGATCTTGTTTTATTACTTGTGTTACATCAGGATAAATGTTATAAGCTTTCCAATTTAGTCCATCATAAGAAACCAAGCTTGTATCTGTATTTTCATTGCCATAATCCGCACCAAACCAAAGTATATTATTATTATCTTTATAGATGGTTTTTATTTTTTCAAGGGGTGGGTCAATATTAATTTGGAAAAGATTCCATTTTCCATTTTCTAAATAAGTTGCGCCTTTGTCGGTTGCCGCCCATATTTTATTAGTTTCGGAAGTCACGGATTCTATTTTATTTGTCGGGATCTGACCGGGAAGGGAATAAAATTGGTATGTATTTTCTTGATATTTACCGAAACCGGAGGGGGTGCCTACCCAAATAATTCCAGTAGGATCCGTGTATAAACTAACAATTTGCGTGTCTATTAGCCCTGTCTCCATACCATGATTTTCCCAAGAGACATGGTTATAGATGGAAATCCCGTACCATGTGCCACACCAAACCCTGTTTAAACTGTCAATGGCGAGGGAAACTATCCAGTTATCAATTAACCCGCTGTCCACGGTAAAGTTGTATACTGTATCGTCTTTGATCTTACTTAATCCTAACCTTGTTCCTGCCCAAATATTTCCGGCTGTATCTTTACCAAGGGCATATATCCACTTATGCGCAAGTGAATCATTTAAAGGAAAACTTTGCCATTTTTCGTTTTTGAAAAAGGATAAACCATTATCTGTAGCAGCCCAAATGGAACTGTCCTTGTTTTCCATGATGTCACGCACCATGTTGTGACTCAATCCATCATCCATCGTGTAGGATGTCCATTGATTTGTTTTAAAACGCGATAATCCATTTGCCGTTGCGGCCCATAAGGATCCATCAGAAGCAGCAATTATTTTCCTTATTTCTTTGCTGGATAATCCATCTTTTTCGGAAAATATTAAGGAGGATTGGGTATTAAACTTTGAGATACCATCCTTGGAAGCTATCCATAAATCATTCCCAATTTTTGTGATCCCGGTACATTCATTGTCTGAAAGTCCATTTGAAGTGGTATATAAAACTTCCATTTTTTCATTCACCAGGTTTAGTTTGACAATTCCCCCATGCGTAGCTACCAACATGATAGAGTCTTGGTATAGGAAATCTTGAGAATAGTCAGTATGGGTAAAGTTAACGATGTTAAATACCTGTGAAATCAACTGGGTATGTATAATGACAAGCAGGAGAGGGGCAAGAAATTCTTTTCTATAGAATATTTTTTTCATGATAATATTTTTTTTTGCTTAGGGTATATCATTTAAGGTTCTTCAAGTTCATGGAAACTATTCAAATCATTAAACTTATGATGAAATTAAAACTAAATAATAATTATTGATAAATAAAGATACAAAATATCAATTATTCATGCGCAATTTCACCTTAAAATGAATCTTAACTAATTTAGCGAACTGCATTTCGCCATTTCTTCATTGGCATCCTAACGTGCGGCAGAAGGCGCAATAGCTTAAAAAACGGCACATCACAATATATTTTATCCCCCTGGTTCTTATGCATCAAAATAAATGAAGAAAACAAAAATAATTCATTATAAATACAGTTATAAATTTAATGGGGGTATAATATTTTTTATTGTACATTAAAAATAATCTGTATGTATAAAAATAGGGGTAAAAAATTAAAAAAACAATAAAAAATGTTTTTATGGGTCAAAAAATTGGGATGATATTTAATAATTATTATTTTTGTAGAATATTTACCTATTAAAAAAATATAAAAATTATTTCTAAAGTATCAATTCATAAATAAATTGTATAATAAATATTCTAATTAACAGCTAAAACAAAAAAGTATGCAAAAGAAAAGTAAATTTATGATGATGGTGTTGGTAATGCTCTTTGGATTTACCAGCCTACAAGCTCAAGCTGCTCCCGAGGTAGATACTGGGGCAACTGCATGGATGTTAACTTCTACAGCGCTAGTATTATTGATGATACCGGGGCTGGCATTATTTTATGGTGGATTGGTTAGATCAAAAAACGTGCTTGGAACCATGATGCACAGTTTTTCGGCCATGGGTATAATGGCAGTTTTATGGGTGGTTGTTGGTTACAGTATGAGTTTTGGGCCAAGTGTCCTAGGTGGATGGTTCGGCTGGGACTGGGATCTGGTATTATTGAAAGGAATTGATGAAAGTATTATGGAGGCAGGTGTTCCTGAATATGTTTTTTCCATGTTCCAGGGAAAATTTGCCATCATAACCCCCGCCTTAATTGCTGGAGCGATAGCTGAACGAATAACTTTCAAGGGATATGTATTTTTTATTGCCTTATGGGGCATTTTTGTTTATAACCCTTTGTGTCATTGGGTTTGGTCAGAGGATGGTTTCCTGTATCAAATGGGAGCCATTGATTTCGCGGGAGGTACAGTTGTTCATATTTCTTCCGGTATAAGTGGTCTTGTAGCTGCTTTATACCTAGGGAGTAGGAAAGGACATCCTAAAATGTCTTACCGTCCGAATAACCTAGTATTGACCATGTTAGGTGCAGGTTTGCTTTGGGTAGGATGGTTTGGTTTTAATGCCGGTAGTAGCATTGATGCTGGTTTATCGACAGCCCAAGCATTAACAGCAACCCAGGTTGCTGCTGCATCTGGTGCTTTAATGTGGATGTTAGTTGAAGGTTTCCATCAAGGAAAAGCAACTGCTTTAGGGTTTGCCTCCGGAATATTGGCTGGATTAGTTGCTGTTACTCCTGCTGCAGGTGTTGTACAACCCGGTGGAGCAATTGTTTTAGGAGCCGTGGCGGCTGTTATATGCTATGGGGCAATATTGATTAAGAATAAACTAGGATATGATGATACACTTGATGCTTTTGGTATTCATGGTATAGGTGGAATGGTAGGTGCCATATTGCTAGTATTCTTCATGAGAGGTGATCAAACTGTATCAGAAACAATGAGCCAATTAGGTATTCAAGCATTGGCGGTTGTTATAGCAATTGTTTACGCAGCTGTAATGACATTGATCATTGTTTGGATTACGAACAAGTTCTTGAAGTTTAGATCTTCCGAAGAAGATGAGATGAAAGGTTTGGATGCAGTTTACCATGGCGAAAGTGGATATGGTATGGTTAATCCTAGCTAATCAAATTTGTTTTACTAAAAAAAAATAAAAAATGAAATTAATAACAGCTATCATAAGAGAAACCCAATTAGATCAAGTGAGACAGGTGCTTATTGATTCGGAAATCACCCGGATCACAGTTACCCGTGTCTCGGGACATGGACAACAAGTACGTGAAGAAATATACCGGGGACAAAAAGTTATCCCCAATCTTATACCAAAGATTAAACTAGAGATTGCAGTCAATGAACAGTTTGTAGATGTTACAGTTGATGCAATTATCAAAGCCGCTAAATCACCCGGTGGGGGTGAAATTGGTGATGGCAAAATTTTCATCACCTCCCTTGAAGAATGTATTCGTATCAGAACAGGAGAAAAAGGAGGTAAAGCTATTTAGTACCAGTATCATGTCAAGATAACCTATCGAGTCAAGACTCGGCTATGTTTACTTTTATTATTATACAAAAAACTAAAAAGTAACTTTGTCTTACCCGGTATCCTACACTTAACATGACACTAAGGTTTAGGTTATATAAAACGTCCCCGTTCATCAATAGATTCCCGGGGGCGTTTTTTTTGAATATTTCCACGATATTTTATTTTTTTTGAACTTTTTCCATATAGTTATTATTAAATTATTATAAATTGATAGAAATACCATACATTTGTGCACTTTAATTTTTAATATCAAGATAAAATGAAAAATACCAATGGAGTTTATAGGAATCCCGTGTTAAATTTTGAAGTCCCTATACATACTGGTTGGGAATTGCATATAGATCAGGACGAGGGTGAAGAATTATTTGATGAAATAAGAATTAGAAAGCGGGATGAAGATATCCTCATGGATGATGATGACTTAGATGAAAATGACCTGGATGAGGATCTTTTATATTCTGTTAACGATATTTCCATCTTCGTTTATGATATTTCTGAAGATCCTGTTAATACCAGGGAATTAAAAGCAGAAAACAAGGAAATTTTTGGTGAAGAATTAGATAATGTTGAATACAAGGAATATAAAGAGCAAATAAATGGTCGTGAATTTGAAATCCTTAAAATAATAGACCATGATGACGAAGAACCTGTATGCAGCGACTTTTACTTTACGTTGATCAAGGATCATTACCTTATAGAAATACAAGTAAGTTATGATAACAAAGATGATCAGCGAATTCTAACAGATTGTGTTAATAACGTGAGGTTCAAGGACTAAATTAATACACGTTGGATTTTCCCTTTCCCCAAAAAATTAAGATAAGGTTCTGTCATTTGGGTTCATACCCCGGGAGTTCCCTATGAGAATGATCGCAAAAAGGTGGTGTCTTGGTGTGTTTACATGTACACCACTTAATTAAACTTTTTTCTTGGATCACGACTTTTCGCGGCAGAAAAGAAGTTCCCGGGTGAGAACCATCACAAAAAGGTTGATTTTTACTTTTACCACAGGAACACCAAAAATAGGTTCCCGGGTTCATTTCCATTTTTATTGATCTTAATCCTGCAATTTCCGGTTTGTCCATCTTAAAGCTTCATTAATTTAATAGGTTATTATATTTAGATGGTTTTATTGAATATTAATCAAACAAAACTTATGCTAAATTGTTTCTTTTGAAAGTAATATCATGATTGTTAAAATGATAAAATTAACTTTGTTAATGTTTCTTCATTTCACCTTTGCTCTTTGCCAAGGACAAACTCAAAAATATATGAATGAACAAGAATTGAAAAAAAAACTTACACCATTGCAGTATAAAGTGACGATGGAAGATGGTACTGAACCGCCATTTCAGAATGAATATTGGGACAATAAAGATCCGGGTATTTACGTGGACATCATTTCTGGGGAACCTCTTTTCAGTTCAACGGATAAATATGATTCTAGATCCGGGTGGCCAAGTTTTACCCAGCCTATTGAAAATTCTAAAGTGGTAAGTAAAACAGATAACCGTTACGGGATGTTGAGGACAGAAATTCGATCCACGGAAAGTGATGCCCATCTTGGACATGTATTTGATGATGGACCTGAACCGACAGGTAAACGTTTTTGCATTAATTCAGCATCCTTACGTTTTATACCGGTTGAGAAAATGAAAGAAGAAGGTTACGAGAAATATCTTTACCTTTTTGACTTTAAATGATTGAAACAAATGTTAGTTGGTCAAGGATACTGGCTCAAAAAGTCCATGTAAAATAAAAGGCTATCATAATATTTTGATGTCGGAATTAAAAATCACGGGGAGTGACCGAACCACTGCCATTTTCAATTACTGTTAATGTTGGGTCACCATCATAAATCACGTTACCACTTCCATTTATAATAACATCAAGTTTATTATTAACCGTGAAATAAACATCCCCGGAACCATTTACAATGGTTTTGGCATCCTCGATAAAAAAATCTCGCCCGAGTAAATTTCCTGAACCATCTATATCAATATCCAGGAAATCAGAATCCCCAATTATTTTAACATCGCCCGATCCTTTAATCTC
>CAZOSQ010000175.1:0-6589 GCA_964582245.1 uncultured Bacteroidales bacterium
CAATGGGGTTCCACCTCTTCCCATTCCGAACAGAGAAGTTAAGCCCATTAGCGCCGATGGTACTGCATATCGTGGGAGAGTAGGTCGTCGCCGATCTTTAATAAAAACCCGGTTCTTTTGAATCGGGTTTTTTTTTTCATTTTTTCCTTCATTTTTTTGTAAATTTTGTTTTTTTATAAGAATTCTTGATAATTATATCCCTTTCCCGATCTTGTTTTTTAGCTTGAATAAATAAAATTAAATAAAAGATGTAACTCATAGAGGTTTATATATCTTTAATATAATCACGAAAGTAATTATCTGTTTAAATAAAAAAACTTGAACAAATTGTCCTGTAAAATATTGCAGGGTTAGTGCAGTCAATATTAAATTATACATTATGAACTACTCAAATATTTTAAATTTGACTTAAAAATGTCCCTGAAAGTTTTATCCATCATATCAATGGGTCGTTTAATTTACCATCCATATTGCGCTTTTATACCTTTTATCACTTGCTATTTATTTTTATGGCGTTATTTTTGTACAAAAGCATGAAAATGAAAAAATGTTTATTTATACCATTTCTTTTTGTTCATCTTGTAATTATGGGGCAAAATAATGATGAACCTGTTGATACAACTGTAATTAATTCTTGGCAGTTTGAAGACAATTACTTTTTTATTGACCCTAGCCCAGTTGATACTTCCCTTGATGATTTTCAAGTTATTAATCCATTTTTTAAAAGATCTTTTTCAAATACATTTTTAGGAAATATTGGACTGGCGGGGCAAAGTAATATATTTTATGATCGTTTAAACCATGATGTTTTTTGGCTTGAAAATTACCTGGTATACATGCATACTCCATATAATATATTGTTTTATAATACCAGGAAACCTTATACAAATATTTTTTATTCAAATGGAGGATCCCAAAGAGATTCTGAACAAACATTGAGCGTGCTTCATACACAAAACGTTACGAGAAATTTCAACATTGGACTTAAATTTGATTTATATTCCTCGGAAGGGCAATATGCTTTCCAAAAAACTAGGAATAATGGATTTTCAATATTTTCGAGTTTGGTAAAGAATAAGTATTCACTCTTTGGTAATGCTAGCATAAATAAATTACAGTTCGAAGAAAATGGTGGGATAATTTTTGATACTGCTTTAATTGAACTAGGAGATAATCCTGCAGCTATTGGAGTTCGATTAATGAGTGGAGGTGTAGGAGGAGATAATAGCATAGCCAGCAGTACAATTGGTACCAAAAGTATTTTCTTGAAGCATGGTTGGACTTTTGGAAAAAATGCTATTAAGAAATTCCCGGGTGATTTACAGGAAAATTTTACTGTTGATTCTCTTATTATTGATGATTTAAATAATGAAAGAAGTGACACATTAGGATATAATGGTATAGACACATTAGGGATTGATTCCATACCGTACCCCGGTAATAAAGATTCTCTACAACAAGATGAATTTTTTCTTGACACAATAGATTCAAAAAATATAGATACTATTGTTTCCAAAAGTGTACCAGTAGAACAAGATCCCATTGGTAAAAATGATACACTTTCCATGGGAAATGGCACCTTTTATAGTATAAATCATGTTTTGAAGTTTCAAAATGCCAGTTACAATTATAATGATGTAAGTCCTGCGAATGGTTTTTATGAATTTGTCATCGATTCGACATTGACAAACGATTCATCTTATTATAGGACTCTCTATAATTCATTAAGATTTGAAATCCATGAGCCTACAAAAGGATCAATGCCTGGAATGATTTTTTCATTGGATCATGAATGGAACAGGTATGCACATAAAATCTATCTCCATAGACCATTAGACGATACTATTTTCCAGCTCTCCACGCCATTTGAAAATAATATTTCCAATTACCAGGCTGATACAACAGAACAGGGGATTGTCTACGAGAACATGATAACCAACAATATCACAAACTTTGGATTATCAGCTGCAATTTATAAAAATAATGGACAAAACATTAGATGGAAGATATTTGGTCAATATTTTTTGTTAGGCTATAAGAAAGGAAATTATCATTTTGGATCCGATTTAAAGACTTTGTTTTCAGATGAATCATTTTTAAAACTGGTTTTAAAAGCAAGGAATGAACAACCCGGCTTTTTTTATGAAAATTTCTCTTCCAACCATTTTATATGGAAAAATAATTTTTCAAATGAGAAATATTACACAGTTGCCTTAAATTATTTTAATGAGAGATGGAGTTTTAATACTGGTATTTCATTTTCGCTGATTAATGATAAGGTATATTTCAATACATCTGCCGTCCCGGCTCAATATAAAAATCCTATTACCCTATATGTACTAGATGTTAAAAAGGATTTTGTTTTATGGAAATTTCATTTAGATAATAAAGTAGCTTTCCAGTATATTGATGAAACACATGAACAAATACTGTCTTTACCCAAATTAGCACTACATAATTCTACCTATTTTGAACAAGAAGTTAATTTTTGGACAGGTGGTAAACTTCGTTTTCAAATAGGATTTGATTTATACTATCATACTTCTTTTTTCGTGCATGCATACATGCCGGTTACAAATTCCTTTTACCTGCAGAAGGAGAAAGAAATTGGTAATTATCCTTTCGTGGATGCTTTTGCCAATGTAGCTATTAAACGATTTAGGATTTTCGCTAAATTCGCACATGCCAATGCAGGATTTACTGGATATGACTATTTTACTGCGTTACATTATCCTGCCGGTTGGCGAATGTTTAAATTAGGTTTGTCATGGAGGTTTTATGATTAATACGAAACCAAGAAAGACAGAAGAACGTAATAATATCTCTAGGCTTTACCTTATGAGAAATTATAAACAGTTTAGGTTTTTTATTCTTTGGCTTGTTACCTTATCCTTGTTTCTTCCTGCATGCAGGAGTGAGCAAGGACATAATGAAATTTCCAACGAGAAAGCAATAGACTTGGAAGAGATTCGTCAAAGAAAAAAGCTTGTTGCAGTCACAAATTTTAATTCTACCAATTATTTTATTTACCGCGGTCAACCTATGGGTTACCAGTATGAATTACTAAAAGAACTGGCTAATTATTTAGGAATACAACTAGAGTTGGTTGTGAATAATGACCTAGAGGATATTTTTTCACTTTTAAGAAATAATGAAGTGGATATTATCGCCATTAATTTGACCATCACTAAGGATAGAAAAGAACTTGTTAGCTTTACCAAACCATATGCTCAAACAAGACAAATATTGGTTCAGCGTAAACCTGATGATTGGCGAAGACTTTCAAAGAAAGAAATAGACCTTGGGGTTATTAGAAATCAATTGAAATTAGCAGGAAAAACCATTTATGTTCAGAAAAATTCTTCTCATGCCGCACGTTTGAAAAATTTATCAGAAGAAATTGGGGATAGTATAAAAGTAATTGAAGTGCCGGAAGAAAGTGAACAATTAATCGCCATGGTGTCAAACAAGGATATAGATTATACTATTATAGATGAGATAGTTGCCAAGGTAAATCAAGCATATTATCCCGATTTGGATATTCAAACAACAATTAGTTTTCCCCAATATTTAGCTTGGGCAGTTCGCCAAGATTCTGAAGAATTGTTAATGGAGATAAACAGGTGGTTGATTAATTTTAAAAAAACACCAAGGTATGCTCATATATACAACAGGTATTTCGAGAATAGTAAGTCAAGGATTGTTCATTCAGCATATTTTGCCAATACCAGTGGAAAAATATCAGCCTATGATGATATAATCAAGAAATATAGCGACAAGTTAGGGTGGGATTGGAGATTAATAGCTTCTTTAATTTATCAAGAATCAAATTTTGACCCCCATGCCCGCTCTTGGGCTGGTGCTTTTGGTCTAATGCAATTAATGCCTGGCACCGCGAGTGATTTAGGGGTGGATTCTACTTCATCTATCGGGGAACAAGTTTATGCGGGTTTACGATTTTTACAAATATTGAATCGTACTTTTAAAAAGGAAATTGAAGATGACAATGAAAGACTGAAATTTATATTGGCCTCTTATAATGCAGGAATCGGGCATGTTATTGATGCCCGTAACCTCGCTATGAAATATGGAAAGGATCCAAATATTTGGAATGATAATGTTGATTATTTTATCTTGAATAAGTCTAATCCGAAATATTATCGTGATCCCATATCGCGATTTGGCTATTGCAGGGGAACCGAAACATATAATTATGTTAAGGAAATTTTAGATCGATACGATCATTATAAAAACATCCTGCATGTACAATAGAAATACTTCTTACAATTTCAAGGAACTCGCATAATATCATTAATGAGGCACCCCAAAGATCGTCATTTCCCAATTTAATAGATGGAGCAGTATATTCTTGATGATTGCTTATGTATTTTTTTGTCCCATAGTTTCCGGCATTTAAAAGATGTGATAAAGGATATTCAATCACGTAATTAACTTCAACAGGGTCAATTATGAATTTGGGTTTTTTCTTTACAAATCCAACATATGGATGAACTTCATAATTGCTAACAGGAATATAAAGAGGTGTAAGTTTACCTAAAGGAACTATTTTCCCGGGCTCAATTCCTATTTCTTCATGGGTTTCTCTTATGGCGGTTTTAAACAAAGATCCATCTCCTTTTTCTTGGCGTCCCCCGGGATAACCAACTTGCCCACTGTGAACACCTTCATATGATTGGCGCTTAATAAAAACAAGATACCAATCATCTTTTTTAGGATACAATAGCAATAAAACCCCTGCAATTATTTTTTTTCCCGAGGGATTATTTATAATCCTACCGGGGGGAGCCATTTTAAGATGAGCAACTTGACCAGGCAATGGCTTTAACATTTCATCCCGAAAAGCACGTAATAATTTACCCGTTTTCATTATCAATATTTTGATTTACAACTCTTAAACTCTAGGTTTAATTAAAACGGATGGTTTTTACTGGATCAATTTTGGAAATTACCACTGAAGGTATCATCAAGATTAAAATGATGATTAACAAGGTTCCGAAGTTAATCAACAATATGTACCCGAGGTTAAAATTAATTGGAACTGTAGAAAGCCAATAAGACGCTTGATCTAGTTTTAAAATTTCAAATTGGTATTGAATCCAACATATGGCGATCCCAATTATGTTGCCCCATAAAACACCTTTAAAGATTAAAAAACCAGTCTGGTATAGAAAGATTCCCCTGATAGTCTCATTGAGCGATCCAAAGGATTTCAATATCCCAATCATGTTGGTTCTTTCAAGAATTAGGATTAATAAGCTGGTTATCATATTAAGAATTGCTATTCCTAGGGTGAGACCCAGCAAAATCCAGACATTGATATTTTGAAGATTAATCCAATCAAAAATTTGTGGATACCTGTTTTTTACGTTAACTACTTTTAATTGTCCTCCATCTTCAAGGAACCTGTTTCCAGCGATGTTATAAACAACATTGGTCATTTTGTCGAGTTGATTAAAATTGTCAACCAGTATTTCGAACCCGCTAATTTCATCTTCATTCCATTGGTTCAACTTTTGTATATGCTGGATATCTACGATCACGAAAAGTTTATCAAATTCCTCGAGCCCTGTTTCATAAATACCTTCAATGGTAAATTTTCTAAATTTGGCAGGCTCTTCTTGGGGAAAGTGAACGATGAATTTATCCCCTACATTAAATTTTAATTTAGACGCTAAATTATTTGATATTAAAGCCTTATTGGTTTTGGCGGTGTCTGTTAATTCGAATATGCTCCCTGAAACAAGGTTATTTTTGAAGAATGACCAGTCATAATGCTTGTCCACACCTTTTAAAAGAACACCTTGTATGTCTGTTTCAGTTTTTATAATACCGGCTTTTTTGGCATATACTTGTATATGTTTTACACCATTTACAGAAGTAATAGTCTCATAAAAATCTTGGTTTTGGCTGATTGGAGTGGTTTCATAAGAATTATTTGAATCAAAATTTGTTATCTCTATATGAGCTCCAAAACCAATAACCTTCTTTCTAATTTCTTTTTTGAATCCTGTAACTACGGCAACAGCAATAATCATTACCGACAAGCTCAAGGCGATACTGACTGTAGCTATCCTTGCAATAGTATAGGAGACATTTTTTTTACTATCTTTGTCGGAAATTAACCGTCTTGCTATAAATAATTCTATGTTCAATTGCGTTTATTGTTTTAGATTCAACAAAAGTAATAAATTAGTTTATATGTTTACCCGGGATATTCGTTTCAATTGGAAAAACTTAATTTTTCTTTTTTTATTTTTCTTTACGCATTGTTCTTCTGCTTCTCATGATAAATTAAATGATAAAAAAAATATAATCCATGAGAAGTCCGGTGAAATCATACCAGGTGCTGAACGAACCTCTATTTATTTTGATTTACTAAAAGGAAAAGCAGTTGGAGTTGTGGCGAACCATACCTCTCTTATTGGTTCAGAACATTTAATAGATTCTCTTTTAGAGGCAGGGATCAATGTAAAAAAAATATTTAGTCCCGAACATGGCTTTCGGGGTGATGCAGATGCTGGGGAGCACCTTGAAAATAGTCTAGATTCTATCACGGGACTACCCATTG
>CAZOSQ010000175.1:6599-7231 GCA_964582245.1 uncultured Bacteroidales bacterium
CATTATATGGAAACAATAATAAACCAGCGAAGGAGTATTTAGATGATTTGGATATTATAGTTTTCGATATTCAAGATGTGGGTGTGAGATTTTATACATATATTTCAACCATGCATTACGTGATGCAGGCATGTGCAGAGAATGGAATTGATTTCATGGTTTTAGACCGACCTAACCCAAATGGTCATTACGTAGATGGACCGATTTTAGATTTGAAATATAAATCTTTTGTTGGAATGCACCCGGTTCCCATCGTGCATGGCATGACCGTGGGCGAATATGCGGGTATGATAAACGGTGAATTTTGGCTGGGAAATAATCTACAATGCAATTTACATGTAATTAAATGCGAAAATTATACACACGATAGTCTTTACAAGTTGACAACTTGGCCTTCCCCAAATTTAAGGAATATGACGGCTATTTATTTATATCCCTCGTTGGGATTGTTTGAAGGAACCATCATGAGTGTTGGTCGAGGAACTGAATTTCCCTTCCAAGTATATGGTCACCCGGATATGAAGAAAACCGGTTTCCAGTTCGTGCCGGAAGAATCAAGTGGTGCTAGAAAATATGAAAACCGGGTTTGCAATGGGAAAGATTTAAGATCAGGTACTACTAACTTTATAAAC
>CAZOSQ010000176.1:0-7211 GCA_964582245.1 uncultured Bacteroidales bacterium
TCATAAGAAACAATTAATCCATGAAGATTTCCAAGACTCTTAAAATATGCCAATGAATAGGGATTGGCAAAAACATCCAATATTACAGGAACACGATCGGCAAGTTTATCAATGAATTGAACCGATTGAAGGGTAATCCCAAAACCTTTCGAGGCAAATATATTCGTGTTCTGTAAACCGATAATTACCAGGTTGTATTTGGGTAAAGTTTCCAGAAAGTTATCAAACAATTGTTCGGAACCAAGTTTGTTTATAGAAAAATGGTCAACCTGTGCATACAAATCCATGGTATTTTGAAATTCGGTACGATTTTCTGTTCCTATCGATAACGAAGCAATTCTTCAGGTATCCAGGTTTTTCAATGGGATGAAATCATTTTTATTTTGAAGTAGGGTAATTGCAGATTCCACGAGTTGCCTATTTAATTGTTCAAATTCCGGCACATTTAAATCTTCAAATAAATTTTCAACTTTAACGGGTTCGTATTTATTTAATCCAACCCATTCTTTCGCGGCTAATATTTTCCTGCATCTTCTATCAAGTTCTTCTTCTGTAATGTTACCTTTTTCAATTTCCTTTTTAATTGCAATAATTGCCTTGGGAACATCAGATGGCATTAATAGAATGTCATTTCCGGCTTTAAAAGCTTCAACTTCTAATTTCCCGGGAGCAACATAATCGCTGACTCCTTTCATATTTAAAGCATCGGTAATAACCAGCCCCTTAAAACCCAAACTATCCTTAAGAAGGTCATTAATTATATTGTGCGATAAAGTAGAGGCAATATTTTTACGTTTATCCAAGACGGGAATATTTAAATGTGCAACCATTACCGCACCAATACCATTGTTAATTAGTTCTTTAAATGGAAATAATTCGATAGAATCCAGTCTTTCCCATGTATGTTTAATAACTGGCAAAGTATGATGTGAATCTGAATCAGTGTCACCATGGCCGGGAAAATGTTTGGCTGTAGCAATAATCCCATTATCCTGCATTCCCGTCATATAGGCCAATCCCTTGTATGCCACGTTTATTTTATCTTCCCCGAAAGATCTAGTGTTAATTACAGGGTTGTTAGGGTTGTTATTGACATCAATAACAGGGGCAAAATTCATATGCACTCCAATCCTTGATAATTGTTTCGCTATGTCTCTTCCCATCTCGTAAATAAGCCTGTTATCATCAATTGCACCTAACATCATTTGCATTGGATACCGCATGGTGCTGTCTACCCTCATTGATAATCCCCATTCGCCATCTATACTAACAAGAAGAGGGATTTTTGCTTTTTTTTGGAGATAATTCGTGAGAGATGCTTGTTTTACTGGTCCTCCTTGGAAAAAAATGAGTCCACCTACTTTATAAGTTTCTATTAGCTTACTTACATCTGCCACGTGTACTAAATTATTCGAGGGATAAACCGGGACCATCATTAGTTGTCCTATTTTTTCATCCAAGGTGAGTGTATTCATCACCGAATCGACCCATTGAGATTTATATCCCATGAAAGGTGGGGCAGATACAGTTTCGAGTGGAGCCTTCTTATTGGGTATTACGAAACTGCTAATAATAAAAAATACTAGAATTAAAAAAAATACCCGAATGCTGGTCCTCATCACAATTTTTTTCACGCTTTACTGTTTTTTCCTGATCACTTATTTATACAGTTTTTTTGCTAAATTACGTATCTATATTTTAATATTTTTATTTCTTTAAAAAAATATAGATATTGGTGACTTTTCACTTCATTAAACAGACATAAGAAATAAATTATTTTACTATGATAAAAAAAATAAGTGCCTTAATTGTTTTTAGTTTTTTCGGATTAGTTCTTTTAGCGAGTAAAAATGAAGAAACAAGATTATTAAGATTCCCTTCGATTCACGAAGATAAAATAGTTTTTTCCTATGCGGGAGATTTATACTTGGTGGATTCCTCGGGGGGAATGGCACGTAAAATAACCAGCCATGAAGGATATGAAATGTTTCCCAGGTTTTCTCCTGATGGCAAACATATAGCTTTCACGGGTCAATACGATGGAAATACAGAAGTATTTTTAATTCCTTCAAAAGGAGGCGAGCCTAAAAGACTCACTTATACACCAACCCTTAAAAGAGATGATATAGCAGATAGGATGGGGCCAAATAATATAGTTATTGGATGGACTCCTGATGGAAAGGATATCGTTTTCCGCTCCCGGCAAAAATCTTTCAATCCATTTATTGGACATTTATTCAAGGTTAGCATGGATGGAGGGGAATTAAAACAATTGCCCTTTTCCGAAGGAGGATTCTGTTCCTATTCTCCTAGTGGTGAAAAGATTGCTTTTAACCAAGTATTTAGGGAATTTAGAACATGGAAATATTATAAAGGCGGGATGGCTGATGATATTTGGCTTTTTGATTTTTCAAGCAAAGAAATCAAAAATATCACGGAAAATGAGCACCAAGATATAATTCCCATGTGGAAAGACGATGAAATATTTTTTCTTTCGGACAGGGAACGAATTATGAATTTATACGTGTATAACCAGGTTTCCGGCAAAACTGAGAAAGTAACGAATTTTTCAGAATACGATGTTAAATTTCCTTCTCTTGGTAAAAATTATATTATTTTTGAAAATGGTGGTTACCTTTTCAAACTAGATACTAAGTCTAAAAAATATACCAAGGTTCCCGTGTATATTTCTGACGATCATAAATTCAGTAGGAATAAAATGGTTGACGCCAGTGAAAGCATCCGTGCGGCAGATGTTTCACCAAATGGAGAAAGAGCTGTTTTTAATGCAAGGGGGGAGTTATTTTCTGTTCCAACGAAATCTGGAGTGACTTATAATCTGACCATGACACCTGGTATACATGAAAGGGATCCTGTATGGTCTCCTGATGGTAAGTACATTGCCTATCTTTCTGATAAAACAGGTGAATATGAGATTTATATCCAAGCACATGATGGCAAATCTTTACCCGTACAAGTTACTAAGAATGCCGATACCTACAAGTTTGAATTAAAATGGTCACCCGATAGTAAAAAGCTTTTATGGACTGATAGAAAAATGAGATTGAACTATATTGATATGGATGAGCAGGAAGTTAAGTTAGTTAAAAAATCTAGTATAGAGGTTATTAACGATTTTAATTGGTCCCCTGATAGTCGATGGATTACTTATTCTTACACTGCTGAAAATCAAGTTTCCAGGATAGAAATTTATAATTTGGAAACCATGGAAACACTTCCTGTAACAAGCGGTTGGTATAATTCAACTTCACCCTCTTTTAGCAATAATGGAAAATACCTTGTTTTTACTTCTCAACGAAATTTTTCTCCTTCTTACGGGGATATTGAATGGAATTATATTTATGAAAATATGACCGGAATTTACTTGGTCTTGTTGGGAAAAGATACACCTTCTCCTTTTAAAGAAGAAAATGATCAACCTAAAATTGGAAAAGCTGGAAATGATACAGAATATTCAAAGGAAAACCAGGAGGAAAAAGATATTTCAAAGATAAATATTGATTTTGAAGGAATTGAAAATAGAATCATAAATATTCCTTTAAAAGGTGGCAACTATTTTAACCCTGTTGTAGTAGATAATAAATTATATTACAACGATAATAGGGGGGGAACCATAAGTTTGTATTTTTATGACTTTGAATCACGAAAAGAAAAATCTTTAGGTGATGGATATTATTTCTCTTTGTCTCCTAATAAAAAGAAAATGTTCGTGAGGAAAGGAAATTGTTATAGTGTTATTCCTTTACCTGTTATCCAAGTATCTATGGATGAAAAGATTGATATTTCTGATATGAAGATTTGGGTTGATTATGAAAAAGAATGGCAACAAATTTTTGATGAAAGTTGGAGACAGGTAAGGGATTTCTTTTATGTTGAAAATATGCATGGAACAGATTGGAATGCCATTTATAAAAAATATGTTGTTATGGTTCCATACGTGAAACATAGGGATGATTTGTCCTATATCATTGGGGAAATGATAGGGGAATTGAACGTGGGACATGCATATATCAATAGTGGCAATGATCGTCCGCATGCTGAAAGGATAAAAACGGGTTTGCTTGGAGCAACTTTCGAAAAAGATCCTTCGGGTTATTTCCAAATTAAAAACATATTAAAAGGTGTGAACTGGGATAAATCATTGAATTCTCCATTTCTTGAACCGGGTTTGGGTGTGAAGGAAGGGGATTATGTTTTGGCCATTAATGGAATATCAACCCTTGAAGTGGATAATATTTACAAGTTACTCTTGGGTAAAGCTGGAATGAAGATAGAATTAACTATCAATGAAAAACCTTCTGAGAAAGGAAGTCGTCTAATTGTGGTAGAACCCATTGAAGATGAATCAACCTTGTATTATTATAACTGGGTTCAGAAAAATATCGAGAAAGTGAATAAGGCGACCAACGGTGAAGTAGGATATATACATATTCCTGATATGTTGACAAGTGGGTTGAATGAATTTGCGAAATATTATTATCCTCAACTTAATAAAAAGGGTCTTATCATTGATAATCGCGGGAATGGTGGTGGTAATGTATCGCCCATGATTATTGAACGATTAAATCAAGAATTAATAAGGGGACGAGTTACCAGGAATTCCGAATCTCCTATTCCGGTGCCTCTCAAGGTCATGCTAGGGTCAAAAGTGTTGCTAATAGATAAATATTCGGCTTCAGATGGGGATCTTATGGCTTATGCTTTCAGAAAGTTGAATTTAGGTAAAATAATTGGAGAGCGTACTTGGGGGGGAGTTATTGGTATTACCGGTTCATTACCCTTCATGGATGGAACATCTTTAAGGATACCCCAGTATGGATCTTATGCAGGCGACAAGAGTGAATGGATTATCGAGGGGCAAGGTGTAAGCCCCGATATTTCGGTCAATAACAATCCTTATTTAGAATTTATTGGGGAAGATGAGCAGTTAGGGAAAGCAATCAAAATAGCACTTGAAGAGATTAAAGATTATAAAGGTATGGCACCGGGACCTGTTCCTCCCGATAAATCGAAGAAATAAAATATTGCTGCCTTTAAATTAAATTTTATAGTTGAAAAGGTACTTTATCAATCCACGAGTATCCAAAGAAGAATATTTTACAATTTGTTTCTTTGGATATTCATGGTTACCATTGTTTTGATATGCGTATTTTTTAAATAGGTTGCCAATAAATTCAGGATTCCTGACTTGTCGCAAAAAAAGAAATGGTGGAAAAACAAAAATTTATTTTCAAAAATCTAATTTTTTTCATCCGTCCGGAATTATATTTTCAATGGGTTACCTTTGATTTTTTAAAAGCCTGATTGCCTGCCAATTCCTGGGGGTATACCATGATGGAGAAATAAACTTTCTATAAGAAATTTTCTGTCGGTGCTAATTTAAAAACACGATAAGTTATAAGAGGTGAAGAATACTTGTGAAATTTTTTTCTTATTTTTAGTCTCATAAAAAAGAAAAAGGCGCGACTCCCGTCGCACCTTAAACTACTAACTAAAACTACTAACTACTATGAAAACTACTACTTACTATTTTAAACTATGAAAAATATTATTTATTGTTCACTCATTATCATAAATTTATCTAGAAAATCATGGTTTCCTGCCACTATTTTCATTTTATATTCACCACCCGGGAAGGAACCAATATCCAATGTTTTATAATGTGAAAATTTACCTTTAAGTATTTCCTTATAAATTATCTTTCCATCAAAATTTTCAATGGATAAGGTGGCATTTTCTTTACTTCCATTTAGAAATGATATAAATAGCTCGTTGTTATGGATAAATACAGCAGGTAAAAAATCTTTAACTAGTTCAATTTCATTGATTATCGAGTAAGGATCCTTGACAAGGATGTTTTGCTGATATTCTTTATACCGGGTTTTTATGTTCAATTTGTATACACCTGGAGCAAGGTAGGAAAAATCATACAATTTTCTTGATATACCATCCTCTCCATGTATTTCTTTATATATAATGTTTTTTTCAGTATCTAAAATTTGTATAACTATCGTGTTCTTGAATGATTTTGATGAGTTCGCAAGTAAAATAACATTTATAAATATCAAAGAAAATCCAAATAAAATTCTTGTTGATATTTTCCTAGAAACAGTATGTTTATGAAATATTTTCATAATACAAGTCGGTTGATTTTCCCTGGTTTAAAAATTAGTATTTATTTCTATAACAAAAATAAAAATTGTTTATGGATAAATAAAATTATTTCAACACTTATATCTTCTATTTTGACCAATGGTCTGTTTTTTTTGACGAAACTATAAATACATTTGATATTAGTTAAAAATCATTATTTAGTTAACAAAAACTTAATATCTGATCTAAATTTTAAGGATTTTTTTTCCTTTTTTATAGATAGATTTAACTCGAATATAAAATATGTTTGTTTAAAGTAATATCTGAAAAGTTAAACAAGAGAATGTGTTAAGAATAATAGAGATATGTTTTTAAAGATTGTATATGATTTAATATTAAATACCAATGACTGGTTAAAATTTCTAGAAATCTATCAAACACCAAAATAAGTATTTGGTATAGAATGCCAGGTATTAATTAAGATGGTAGTGTTTTCGTCTTCGAGACATTCCGTTCCGCCGTTGGCTTTAGCCTTTGGCGTAGGCTGAAAGAAAACTAGCAACTGAAGCATTAATGAAAAATGATAGGTTTTCAGGGAATTATTGACAGCAAGGGTTTTTTATTCGCATTTTGTTAATTTATAAGGTGCTCAGGAATTTGCTTCGCTTTGGCTGGTTCCTTTTTCCACCAAAATAATGGGGCACATCATTAGAACATAAATAACCGCTCGGTTTTTAATTGGAAACCAATGATTTCGAATATATATGAAATCAAACTGTGATTATTTAATTCCTTTTATTGAATTAAATTGGTTAATAACAATCAAGGTGTATAATTAAATAAATATTTAAGTAGAATTATTGGCAGATCTGGGATTCAAAATAACCATTTATATTGCAATTTTGGGAACTTACATTTAATTTACCTTTAATGTAGTTGTTAATTGAATCGTATTTTTCGATATGAACGATTCCTTTTTCGGCCAATTCTACTTCATTTGTTCCCGGTGTAAAAAAGAAAATATGAACTTTATCCGAATACCTGTCCCCAATAGGATAGGATTTGATTAAATTTTCAATCTTGAAGAAAACTTTTCG
>CAZOSQ010000177.1:0-7198 GCA_964582245.1 uncultured Bacteroidales bacterium
ATGATCTTAACAAACCCGATTTTTAGGGCTTTATAGAAGTGGGAAACTTTAGTAATATAATTTAAGATTTATACTATTTTTTATTTATAATTAGTCTATATTAATATTATATTTGTGCTACTTGGAACCAACTAATAATTTGAAAAAAATCATTTATACACTATGGGATGCAGCGGATGTAGCATGAGAACTATCGTGAATAACGATTCAAAATTTATCAACAAGAACGGGATTATAAATTCTTCATGTTGTAGTAAACTTTCAAACCACGATTACCTGAAAGATTTACCATATGATCAGTTATCCGGGAACCTGGTTGAAATCAATTTTAAAAATACCCGGAAAGATATTTACAGGAATACTCAACAGGTCAAGTTTAAATTATGCTAATTTCACCCGGGAGACAGGGACGAGATCGCCTTTTATTGTCAAAAATTTTGTATTTGATGCACGATTGGGAGAATCCATTAGTGGACATATAATCAGTAAATGCCATCAATGTAGAAGAATGGTTAGAACATTTGCTCAAGTCTAACCCTGATGTAATTACCATACATGGCCGCACCCAAACAACAATCACGAGGAGATGCCGACTGGAATGAAATAGCCAAGGCAGTCAAATTGAGAGACTCCATGAAAAGCCAAACAAAAATTCTAGGCAACGGGGATGTAGCTTCTTACCTGGATGCGAAAAATCGATGTGCTCATTATCACACCGATGGAGCAATGATTGGCACGGGGATATTCCAAAGTCCCTGGATGTTTAATATGTCGCCTATAAATCCCTCTCCCAAGGAAAGATTGCCCTACTTTTACACCATGTCCAACTTTTCGAGAAAACATGGGGTTCCAAGAGAAATTTTTATTTTCTCAAAAAGTATTTAAAGATTTACATACGTGATTTTAATAGTGCGGGAGAAACCAGGAGACAACTTATGTTAGCCGACACATACCAGGATGTTTATGACATGATCAAGGATAATTAAATTAATTGATAATGTACTCCCGGAAAAATACTTTAACTCCAGTTGAAGTATTCTAAACCGGGACATTTCAAAAGTGAAGCAACGGTATTAAAATCTATTCTTTTTCCGGGAGCTCAAGAAATAAAAATCTTTTTTCCCAGTATCTACAATTCATTTATTATTCCCGGGTACTTCATTTTCATTCATCATACCCATCAACACATTAGGTTGATTCCAATTATTATTTTAGCTCGAATATTAATATTTTTGCTGAAAATGGTTCCACTTCAATCTGTCCTTCTATAAGATTACCCTCTAAATCTTTATATAATTTATCTGCTTCCAGTTCAAATACCTTTGGTTCCATGTATTCATTGATAAAAATAGTTGAATTTAAAGAATTAGGTTTGCCCGAATTAATTACAACATGAGAGTTTTTATCATAGCCGGTTTGCTCCTGCCATGCTTCAAATGTACATTCTTCAATACGCTTTAAATTTTTTTCATGGACAGTCATCTTTTTAAGGTGAAATTTTTCAAACAAGCTGATATATAAATTACTATCTATTATACCAGGTTTAAACTCCGGTCCAGCGGCCGAGGATAAAAAAATATTTTGTTTTTGGTAATCAACTGCACAAAATGTATTTTGGGTAACTGAAATATCTCGAGTATTCCCCGGTTTCCACTCAGCAATGATAATCCCGTGTTTATTCCCATAACAGATGTTATTCCTAATGTCAACGTTGTAGATATTATCATTCAGCATAATGCCATCATAGGCACCTACCACGATATTATTCTCAGCAATTATGTGATGGCTCCTGTTATCAATATACAATCCATTACTCATAAGGTCTCCACCGGGTGTGCCATCAAGGTTACCATGGCTCCGAAGTAAAATGTTATTTCTCACCACGTTATGATGTGTGAATGTTGAGTCAGCCCCCCAGCAGTAAAAAATACCACCATCATTTAAGGTAAACATCACATCTTTCACCACGTTATACTCGCATAGGCTATGGTAGCCATCCATACGGATTCCATGGTATCCTATAGTATCTAACCTGTTATGTCGTATAATATTATCATGAGAAATGTAAGGGTTTCCGGGAACTCTTTTTTCTTCGTTGGTAATGATTATCCCGGAACCTCCATTTATTCCATTTATACCATAAGCCGGGTACATTCCAATGCGGTGAATGGTGTTATATTCAATCGTAGTATTATTCAGACCAAGTCCAAAAATCCCTTGCCCTAGGATATCTGAAAATTTATTTCCCTGAACAAGACAGTGCGAAGAACCTTCATTAATAAATAATCCTCTTTTATCACAGAGGGTAAATTCGCAAGAAATTATTTTAACATTTTCATTATCACCTTCCATGAAAACCCCTGCCTCATCATACATGGTAAAATGAAGGTTCGAAATTTGTATATTGGATTTTCCTTTTGTTATTCTTAAGCCATAATCAATGTAATTACCTTGAAAAATATCATTCTCATGCAATGGAGTGGATGAGTACACGTACACTTTTTGTTGTTCTTTATCATTTACCCATTCTCCTTCATTATCCAAGTATTCTTTTTTTCCTTCGAAAAAATATCCCCAATTCCTATCACATGTATAGGTAATTGAATCAAAATAAACTTTTTGATTTTCAATTTTTTTTGCCAAGCGGTATTCATAAGCCCAGTTTATAGTCCTAAACCTGATTAGGGAGTTTTCAATGACCTCTTTTGAAAGATCCAGGTCTTCATCAAGAAAATGAGTGAAAGACCCTCCATCCATTTTCAAGAAACCTTTATTTGGATACCGGGCTACAATTAACAATTCATTTCCTTTATACAGATTTGTAATAGGTTTATTACAATGAGTTGAATATATATTTGGGGTTTCTAACTTGAATCCCTTTAATTCAATGGTTCCGGAAAGTACGGGGTTTGTTCCCTCTCCATAGGATGTAAATACAATGGGTTTTTCTTTACTTCCTGAATGCTCAATAACAAGGTCTCCATGGAAATGATGGCCTGCATGAAAAAAAACCGTATCACCAGGTTTTAATTTAGTTCCTTGCAAACGTTCTAGAGATTGCCAAGATTTACCAGGGGACTTCCCGCTGTTTTTATCATTACCATTCAACGAAATATAATAGTTGTTAGATAATAAAGGTAATGCTCCATGGATCAACAAAAGATTTAAAAGCAGGATTAAGTTTATTTTTTTCATTTTTTTATAAAATTAATGTTTTAAGAACCATTTGTCAAACACGGTTTTAAACTTACTAAATAAAAGATTATTCAACAAAAGCTGTATATAAGTAATTTATTTATTGCTATTAGTATTTATTAAAATTAAAATAAAGTAATCCCTCTAGTTGATATCCTTTTCCAGGGAAATAAAGGTTTTTACTTCCTTGAGGGCCTTTTTCACAGGGCGGGGCAAATTTAGAACCAATAGCATTGATAGCATGCAGAAACGAAATATTTCCTCCCGGGAATTTAGGTGCAATATGCGGGCTATAGTCGTCCTTGGGCTTAGTAGGTGTAAAAAGGCGAAGGAACAATCCTTCTTTACCAGAAATCACTGTTATAGGATGAGCATCGTTTTCGATCTTTCCCCAGAAAAACTCTGAATGATACCCTTTAAATTCAGGATAGATCCAGTTTTCCCCGGTAATTCCATCATTATAATCTTTTCGCCACACACCGAATCTTTGTCCTTTAAGCCTGTTTTTCCACACACGGTAAGGACCTCTTCCCATCCAGGTTATTCCCTTGGCATATTCTTCAGGAAGATCAAAATTAATCCCCATGTTATCGAATTTTCCTCTTACACGATAGGCATAATCGAGAACAAGCCAATTACTTTCTAATAAGTTCCATCGATACTTAAAATAGGTATCCTCCTTCTTATAAGATACCTCTATCGTATATCCACTGTCATTTTCATAATGAATGAGTGTGTCAAAAATAAGGTTTGCTTCTTCCAGTATAGGTCCATTACCGAAAGGGATTGTATCTATTTTATTGATGACATAATTTAATCTACCTGTACCTTTATGAAAACTGTATGTCATCTCATCAATTTGAAGGTAAAGTGAACTGTCCTTTTCAGTCTTCCTTACATTGCCTTTTTTCAAAGTAGTTGGCAAAACTTCGACCAATTTTTCAGTGGGGGTTTTAATATACCATGACCAAGTAAATATTTCGTTGCCGAATTTATCATACGCAGTTAGATATAAAGCATCTTTATTTTTCCAATCACTTGGTAATTCCAAATCTAATAATCCTTTTTGACCAGGTTCTATAACGGGAGACTTCAATCTTTTTGCGTCTACTCTTACGGGGGAATAATCATTGTCCCCCGGCCCGGGAAAATCCAAAAGTTTTCTTTCAAACGAGCATGTTATTAAATTTGTGAAAAAATATTCATTCTGAATTTCCAATATTCCATCAAAATCTTTTCCAATGTACTTTTTATTTACATGTACAGGTGAAAAAATTTCTTTCACCGTGTAATAGCTGGCTTCTTTTTCCCTGTATGGGCCTAACACACCATCAGGAGCCCTACCCAATTTTGTATCCAGTGAATCACCCAGATCCGTTCTTACAACACCTTCATCGACTAGGCACCATATAAAACCACCTGCAGCAATTGGGTTCAAATTCATGCGTGTCCAGTAATCGTCTAAACCGGCTCCCCCTCCGCCATCATACATACCATGCAGAAATTCGGTGGGGAAAAATATATCATTCCCTTGGAATGCCGTGCCAACTCCATAATCATAGGATATGTAGTGAAACGTATTAATATCCCTGAATAAATCCCAAGGATGTATTACCTGGCGATTTTGTAAATCATACTTGCCAAACTCATCATCCAAGGCAAAATTATTACCTCCTTCATTGCCATTGGCCCACATGATGATACTTGGATGATTGGCATCCCTGGTAACCATCTCTTTAACTAGTTTTCTTCCCACGACCGTGTCATAAGCATCGTGCCAACCAGCTAGCTCATTGATCACCAACAAACCCAAGGAATCACAATAATCGAGAAAATGTTTATCGGGGGGATAATGAGACATACGTACAGCATTCATGTTCATATCCTTTATCAATTTAATGTCATTTAAGCTAATAGACTTGTTGAGAGCTCGTCCTGTAGTGGGCCAAAAGCAATGACGATTAATCCCCTTGAACATGATTTTTACTCCATTAATGTAAATACCATCATTCCTTTTTACTTCAATGGTTCTAAAACCAAATCGTTCATCAATTTCATGGATAACTGATTTTTTATTTTTCAACCTTACCTTTAGAATATAAAGATTTGGATCTTCAGGATTCCAGGTTTTAATATCTTGTAATTTTGTCTCCAGCAATACCTTCTGACTATTGTAATCAACGGGGCTTGTTATTTTTTCAATGGTTTTGCCATCCAAGGTTTGTATTTCACCTTCCACGTGAGTAATTCCGTTGAATGAGTTGACATTTATCTCCGCCCTAAATGAGCCATTGGCTTTACCATCAATGGCTGACCATTGAATATGTTGCTTGGGTAATGCTTCCAGGTAAACGGGACGGTAAATTCCCCCATAGGACCAGTAATCCCCCCCTAATTCGGCATGATTCACCGAAGAATTTTCGGAATACTTGCTAACTGTCACCTCTAATAGATTTGGACTATTGAAGTTTAAATAACCCGTTACATCATACTTGAACCTATAAAAACCACCTTGATGAACAGGCCCTACTAGGTTGCCATTTATTTTAACCTCTGTATCCGTCATGGATCCTTCAAATACAATATTCACATGATTATTTTTCCATCCCGGGAAAACATTAAATTCGTGACGATATATTCCCTTTTCGTGCTCCATTACCGTATCCAGGAATTCATCACCATAACTATATATCCCGAAACCTTGCAACTCCCAGTTAGAAGGAACAGGAATGGTCGTCCATTTACCACTGTTCATCCCCTTGGTGCAATAAAAATCCCAGTTGACAGTCTGATCTGATCCAGTGCCTGATAAAAATAAAATCTCGGTTTGTTGAGATTTACCTGTTAATATTGATAATAAGATAGCAACAACAAATAAAAAATGTTTTTTCATCATATAATAATTTGTATTAAATTGGTATGATGGAACATACATGTTTAGGAATTATTATACCCCTGTGTTTGCGTTTTGTTAAACATGTATGTTTCATAATTATTTTTCCTACTAAAAGATATTATTTAAACAAGTTGTTTTACTCGTTTAATATTATGTTAATGATATATTTTCTTAATGTATATGTATATGACAATATAATTAAAAATTCTATATTTTTCCATCATATTATGATAATGTTATTATCTTCGGGATAAAACTTGAACTATCCTGAAATTCTTAATAATTGTATCGATAATTATTTGATGAAATCTATTATAGAAGATTCATTAGGAAAACATTTCAACAAAGATTTCATAAAAAATTGAATATAATTTATAGTATTTATTCAATAAATAATACTATTTATCCAAAAATAGTAGTCTAATTACAATTATTGCTATTATTTTATATCTATAAATTCTGTTTAATATAATCTGTCATTTTGGAATAAAGGTGCTTTCTAGCATTACCCCCTCCCATTCCATGTGACCGGTTAGGATAAATAAGTAAATCATATTTTTTATCATGTTCAACCAGCATGTTTGTAAACATATAAGTATTCTGTAGGTGAACGTTATCATCAAGTGACCCATGCACCAGTAATAATTTCCCACGCAAACCTGCTACATGGTTTATGGGCGAATTATCGTCGTACCCGCCCGGGTTTTCTGATGGTGTCCGCATGTATCGCTCCGTGTATATGGTATCATATAACCTCCAGGTGGTAACTGGGGCAACAGCGATTCCTACTTTAAATATATCAGCCCCCCGGGACATGCATAATAGAGATAAATAGCCACCATAGCTCCACCCGAAGATCCCAATCCTTTCCTTATCTACATAAGGCTTTTCCCCTAGGTAATTAGCAGCTTGAATTTGATCAAGGGTTTCCAGTTTCCCTAGTTGCATGTACGTACTTTTTTTAAAGGCTTCTCCCCTTCCTCCAGTTCCCCTGTTATCCACGCAAGCAACTACATATCCCTCCTGCGCAAGTAATTGAAACCAGGCGTGGGAGGGTGAATATGCATCTTTTACCATTTGGGATCCAGGTCCCCCATAAACAAACAT
>CAZOSQ010000178.1:0-7184 GCA_964582245.1 uncultured Bacteroidales bacterium
CATGATCAAAACCCGGGATACATTTACGAGGAAGAGGGAAAATACACGGTTTGTTTATCAACAAGAAGAGCAGGGGATTTCCTTCCTAATATGGAATGCAAGACCCTAATATACGGTAAAAACCCTCCTTTTATTGAACCAAGGGTTGATTACCTGTTAACAGGAGATCAAAAAGGTATCATTTATGATGCAGAAACATACGGGCAACTTTTTATTTACTCATGGGACTTTGGTGATGGGCATCAATCTCTATTGAAAAATCCTCCACATAATTATCTCCAAGAAGGAATATATTTAGCGCATTTGGAAACTGAAAAAGCAGGAAAAGTCTTCCATACTTTCAGGTTAGTCAATTATTATGGTGATTCAGACAGCTTATTTGGCCGGTTTGGAGCAGTAATGAATGATACAAGAATCAAATCGGGCGGAGATGACATTATTTATAAAGGTGAAATAAGTGGAGACGTAACTTATATCGAATGGGATTTTGGTGATGGAACTACTGATAATACCACTACACAACCAATTCACCAGTATGATAACACCAAGGAGGAGTATGTTACTTGTTTAAAAGCCATAAACTCGTACACGGGAAAAGAGTGTTATTATTGTGATACAATAGTTGTTCCTTCAATCACGGGAATAAATCAGGATACACGGGATGAAGATATTTTGCAGGTTTACCCCAATCCTGCGGACCATAAATTTCACGTGGAATTAACCGGCTTGGAAAATGAAAGAGTATTTATCCAATTGATCAATAGTCAAGGAATAATTCAGTATCATATTCCCCTTACAATGGGATCCAAGAATTATAGATTAACCCTTCCATGTTCAAAATTGGATGAAGGCGTTTATATTATTAAATTGACAGCCAAGGATTTAGTGATTACAAGGAAAATCATGGTGAACCACTAGTGACGCGTCACATGTATTAAAGCGCATCGGATTTACCTTCAACCCGGCATAGTGGCTGAAACGCCAGGACGCTTTATCATTGACAAGACACTAGTAATTATTTTATCTACTTCAAGAAAATTATTTACCGCACTGTTTATAGAGGGTGAGGGGAGGGATTAACCTGCCTAGTCCACTACCTGGTTAACAATAAGGATATGATTCACCTGTTAAAGTAGAATTTATCGACCATTAGGAAATTCCGGGAGTCATATTCATTTTTGCAATAACAGGCAATTTCTTTTTAGTGTTTACTTTTCAATAATTTGATTAATTTGATCCAATTCATCACTGGAAAATTCATGATTTTTTATAGCACCCAATGAATCCAGCAATTGGCTTTGGGAACTTGCACCTATTAAAACAGATGTTATTCGTTCATCCTTCAGTAGCCATGCTATAGCCATTTGTGCAAGAGATTGATTTCTTTCCTTGGCAATGAATGATAGACGTTTTACTTTATCCAATATTTCATCTGTTACTTGATCTTTTGATAAGGCCCCGGATGATTTTGCCGCACGAGAATTCCCTGGTATTCCATTAAGATATTTATTTGTCAAAAGGCCTTGGGCTAAAGGGGAAAATACAATAGCGCCCATTGATTCATTTTCTAAAACATCTAACAGGCCATTTTCTACCCACCGATCTAGCATGGAATATCGTGGCTGATGGATTAAGCATGGGGTGCCAAGCCCCTTCAAAATATTTGAAGCTTGTTTGGTAAGTTCTGGTGGATAATTAGAGATTCCAACATATAATGCCCTCCCTGAACGAACAATATAATCTAAGGCCCTCATGGTTTCTTCAAGAGGGGTGCCGGGATCTGGGCGATGATGGTAAAAGATATCCAGGTATTTTAATCCCATCCTTTTTAAACTTTGATCACAACTGGCTATCAAATATTTTCTTGATCCATAATTACCATAAGGACCTGGCCACATATCGTACCCCGCCTTGGAAGAAATAATCATTTCATCGCGATATTGCCTGAAATCTTTATCCATGATCATCCCGAAATTTTGTTCGGCCGATCCGTATGGAGGTCCATAATTATTGGCAAGATCAAAATGCGTTATTCCATGATCAAATGCAGTATGCAAAATTTCCCTTGCTGTTTCAAAGTTATCCGAGAACCCGAAATTATGCCATAAACCCAGGGAAATGATAGGAAGTATTATACCAGAATTTCCACAGCGCCTGTATATCATTTGATCGTACCGGTCTTCAGAAGCAATATATCTTTTTTCAATTTTCATGGGAATCAATTTCGATTGGAAACAAATTTAACAATGATTATGATGATTATCAAAAGTAGGGTGTAACTTTTAAAAATTATTATCATTTTTCTAATTTCATAATTTTAACTTTTAACCTGGATAGTTCGTGATGTTTTTAGATTCAATATTGTAAAAATTTTGAGAGATTTTCAGTCCCCTGATCAAAACCATAAAACAATAATTTTTAGGAGAACCTCCATTTTTGTGTCACCGCCTTAGCCGTTGCGAAACTATGGCAAAGTACATTAAAGATTCCATCCGATTTTATTCACCCGACCCGGGGAAATGGTAAAATATAATTTTGTACGGATGAAAAAAAGTAGATTTTTGAAAATAAATTTTTATTTTTTCGCCATTTGATAGGATCTATCACATGGTGTAGATAATTCCCCGCATGTTCACTATTTTTCTACGACATTTGTAATCAAAAAAAAATAGGTTAATGCTTAGGGTTAGTCTATAACTTTTAAATTTACAGTAATTTGGCTGGTTTTCAATCCTGTGTTTTTATTGTTAAAAGTGTTCTGGTATTTTATTTTCAATACTAATTGTTAAATCTAATGCTTTAATTCGAGATTTTTAAAAATGATAAAAACTTGTATAGAACGGGAGAAAAATTTCCCGGGGTTCAAGTGAAAAGAGGTATAATAAATGAGGTATATTATGGATCAGCTAGAAAAAGATATTAAAACTAAAGTGGAAAACCAAATTAAATGGGATAATACCCTAAGAGCTTCTGATATAAGGGTTCAGGTTGAAGGTAGCCGTGTAAGACTTGAAGGAAAAGTCCCGGATTATTCCTCCTTAAGATCCGCTGAACGGGATGCATCCTTGGTTCGTGGAGTTACGGGTGTGGAAAATCTATTGGAAGTAACTAATAGTTCACAAATAGAGCACATTACAGATGAAGAAATTTTGATGGAAATTAGAAACTCTTTAATTTTTGACAAAGAAATTGATTCTACAGGTATCAATGTAATAGTCGAAGAAGGAGTGGTAATTTTAGAAGGCACTGTGACAAATCATACCGAAAAGGAACTTGCAGGAAAATATGCCTTGAACACTACTGGAGTGCTTAAAGTGGAAAATAACCTATCCATTAACATGCAAGGAGGAATAAATGATGAAATTATTGCTGAACAGGTGAAAGAAGCTCTTGATACTAACCCATACGTGGATGCGAGAGATATAGAAGTAGTGGTGAGTGAAGGATTTGTTACTTTAAATGGGAATGTGCAAGATTTTGTCGCTGCAAATGCAGCTCGTGATGCGGCCTTATATACTTATGGAGTTAAAGGAGTGTCTAATAATATAATAGTGGGTTGATAATAAAATTTACAATAATTTATTTAGCATAAGATAGAATATATTAATAGAATGAATCTGTAAAAAACAGCACGTATAATGTTAATAGTTTTATAGATAAATGAAATAAATATTAGAGAATAACGTTGTAATAACAACAAAATACCTGCATTCGCAGGTTAATGTTAGCTTTGTTTTAGGGTTAGGAAAAAAGGTCTCGTTTCGGGATCTTTTTTCTGTTTTTTGTAATAATGAAAGATCATTTTTAAACTACAACCTATTATATTTGTTGAAAAATATATAATCAAAAACAATAAATTATTAATTGGAATGGGAAAAGTAATTATTATTGGAGCCGGTGGTGTGGGAACCGTTGTTGCTCATAAAGTAGCGCAATTACCCAATGTATTCGAAGAGGTTATTTTAGCCAGTAGAACAAAATCAAAGTGTGATGTTATTGCAAACCAAATTGGAAATAATAGAATTAAGACTGAGCAGGTAAATGCTGATCACGTGGAAGAAGTTGTAGCTCTTTTTAAAAAATATCAACCAAATATTGTTATAAACGTAGCCTTACCTTACCAGGATTTGACTATCATGGATGCGTGTTTGGAAGTAGGGGTTCATTACTTGGATACTGCTAATTATGAACCGCCGGAAGAAGCAAAATTTGAATACAAATGGCAATGGGCATACCAGGATAAATTTAAATCTGCCGGATTAACAGCTATTTTGGGGTGTGGATTTGATCCCGGGGTTACGGGAGTTTTTACTGCTTATGCAGCTAAACATCATTTTGACCAGGTTCAATATCTTGATATTGTTGATTGTAATGCCGGGGATCATGGTAAAGCCTTTGCAACCAATTTTAATCCTGAAATTAACATCAGGGAAGTAACCCAAAAAGGTAAATATTGGGAAAATGGAAAATGGATAGAAACGGAACCCCATGAAATTCACAAACCATTGAATTACCCAAACATTGGCCCAAAAGACTCATATCTTATTTACCACGAAGAACTTGAGTCTTTGACTAAAAATTTCCCCTCATTAAAAAGAGCTCGTTTCTGGATGACCTTTAGCCAGGAATACCTTACCCACCTGAGGGTGATCCAAAATATTGGTATGGCTAGCATCGAACCGGTAAATTACGAGGGAAAAGAAATTGTACCCATTCAATTCTTAAAAGCCGTCTTGCCCAATCCCATGGAACTTGGTGAAAATTATAAGGGAGAAACTTCCATTGGATGCAGGATCAGGGGAATTAAGGATGGAAAGGAGAAAACCTATTATGTTTATAACAATTGCAAGCACGAAGATGCATATAAAGAAACAGGTACACAGGGTGTTAGCTATACCACTGGTGTTCCCGCTATGATTGGTGCTAAAATGTTCCTGGAAAATAAATGGAAAAGGCCAGGGGTTTATAACGTCGAAGAATTCGACCCGGATCCATTCATGCAAGATTTGAATCGGTATGGATTGCCCTGGCATGAATTGCATAACATAGATATCGAATTTTAATAAATAGAATTGAGAATGAGCATTGATTTTGCTTCAATCCCAACACCCTCATACCTGGTTGATGAAAGGTTACTCATCAAGAACCTTGAAAAATTAAAAAAAGTTGAAAAGGAAGCTGGGATTGAGATTATTTTAGCTTTTAAAGCATTTTCTTTATGGAGATTATTTCCGCTGGTAAAAAAATATTTTACAAAAGCTGCTGCAAGTGGGGAATATGAGGCAAGACTTGCTTTCGAGGAACTAGGAAAACCGGCTCATACTTATTGCCCGGCATTTTCAGAAAATAATTTTGATCAAGTGCTTCAATATAGTAGCCATATTACCTTTAATTCTCTCAACCAGTATGATAAATTCTCTTCTTATTTGAATGACCAGAACCCTAATATATCTGCCGGTTTACGTGTAAATCCGGGATATTCGGAAGTGGAGGTTGATTTGTACAATCCAGCTTTACCCGGAAGTAGATTAGGAATTGGTATGGATGAACTAGAAAATGGCCTTCCCGGGGGAATAAAGGGGTTTCATTTTCATAATTTATGTGAATCAACTTCTTTCGCATTAGAAAAAACTTTACAGGCTTTTGAGAAAAATTTTGGTCGTTTTCTACCTTCACTGGAATGGGTTAACATGGGGGGAGGACATCTTATTACGAGTAAGGAATACGATATTGATCATTTAATTAGCTTGTTAACAAACTTCAAAAAAAAGTACAATGTCAAAGTTATTCTAGAACCGGGAAGTGCTTTTGCTTGGGAAACAGGTTGTCTTGTATCGGAAATACTTGATATAGTGGAAAGAAATGGAATAAGAACCGCCATGTTAGATGTATCTTTTACAGCCCATATGCCTGATTGCTTGGAAATGCCGTACAAGCCAAGAATAGTAGGGGCGGTTTCCCCGGGAAAAGGATCTCATAAATATCGAATGGGAGGAGTTAGTTGTTTGGCTGGAGATTACATGGGTGATTGGTTCTTTAATAAAGAGCTAAAGGTAGGAGATAAAATAATATTTGAAGATATGATTCATTACACCATAGTCAAGACTACCATGTTCAATGGAGTATCACATCCTCGTATTGGCTTATGGAAAGATGGACAGTATCATCTTTTACGGGATTTTAATTATTTCGATTATAAAAACAGGATGGATTAAAACATTTCAACCATATTACATTTTTCTTACATCCTGGAATGAACCACTTTCAAAATTTTTCAGCCGTTTAAAAGCATCGATAAGAAGGGGAGCAGCTTCATTGGGTTTTGGCATTTGTGAAGTTCCCCTGGCTTTTTGTAATTTTTCAACAACAGGAAATCGTGTGTCCCCGGAGAGGGTGGCTATATACTCTTGCATGTTTGTATCAATAATGCCGGGGGCAAGTGCGGAAAAATGGGTGCCAGGAAATTCCTTCGCGTATAACTTAATCATCATGTTAAGTGCTGCTTTTGATAATGCATAACCATTCCATCCCCTTGAACCACTAACAGAAGCGCCAGAAGAGATGGCTACTACCTGGAGTACTCTTTCTACATGATGGAAAATATTATCAATCAAAATTTTATTAGCCCATAAGTTGATATCCATCACGTCTTTTAGTTCTTTTAAGCCGGTATCTTTTAAATCTTGAACCTTGTTTAATTTTCCAGCGTTTAGAACAACCACGTCAAGGGTGTCTATTTTTTTTAGAAATATAGGGATCTCTTCCTCTACTACTTCAAAATCAGTAAGATCTAAGGATAAAAAATAGAAATTGGAATATTGACTTAATGTTTCATTATAATTCCTACTTATTCCAAATACCTTATGGCCAGAATCAAGATATTCTTTAGATAATCCAAAACCTATCCCTGAACTTGTCCCGGTTATAAAAATGTTCATGAATTTTTTATTTAAGTATTTCTAATTATTATTATAGCTAAAAGAGCAAAAAATATCCTCCTATTAATAGTAAAAAGATATTTCGTTAACTGTTCAAAAATAAATGAAAATTTTAATAAATTTTTTCTACTACTGTACTAAAGGGCGAGTCCCTATTTTTAGCGGGATGCAATAAATTTTTAGGAACTTTTCTCATTGGCCCAGCAAGTGGTCGGCTTGTGGGAGGCCAATAAATTTCCCGGTAGC
>CAZOSQ010000179.1:0-7183 GCA_964582245.1 uncultured Bacteroidales bacterium
TAATGATTTTTTTATAAATGTGTTTGTGTTTTGTAATCATGGATGTTTCATAATTTCATGTTGAAACATTTATGAAAAAATCGTTTTAGATCAGTCTTTCTTTTGAGACGTTTATGGAGTAAAAATAAGAAAATAGCAATCGGAATAACACAAGCCATCACAATTATGCTCCACTCCAATTCTACTTGCTTTTTTACATATAAAGAGATTACAAGGTTTAACTAAATTTTGTTCTGGAACGTTAACTTTTGGCTCTTTTTATTGTTATAATAAAATATAGAAAACTAGGATTTAAACCTTTATTACAACTACATTTTCTTCATCATTCCAATTTTAGCACGGGGAAAACTGTAATTTTTAAAGGTATTTTTTTATCTTCGGCAAAAATTTAAAAAAAATAACCATGGTATTTGACCTCGAAATGATAAAAAAGGTGTATGCAAATATACCATCAAGGGTGGACGCTGCAAAAAAACTGTTAAATAAACCGCTGACTTTGACGGAAAAAATTCTTTATTCGCATCTTTGGAGCAGGGAAGTAAAAGAAACCCATGAAAGGGGTAAAGATTATGTTAATTTTGGGCCTGACAGGGTGGCTATGCAAGATGCAACGGCACAAATGGCGTTGCTCCAGTTCATGCAAGCAGGTAAAGATAGAACTGGTGTGCCTTCCACCGTGCATTGTGATCATTTGATCCAGGCAAAAACCGGGGCATCCGAAGATTTAAAAACGGCCCTTGTAACAAATAAGGAAGTATACGACTTTTTATCCTCGGTATCTAATAAATATGGCATAGGATTTTGGAAACCGGGAGCAGGGATTATCCACCAGGTGGTTCTTGAGAACTATGCTTTTCCTGGCGGCATGATGATAGGAACTGACTCTCATACCGTAAATGCGGGAGGTTTGGGTATGGTTGCTATCGGTGTAGGAGGTGCTGATGCCGTGGATGTAATGGCTGGTATGCCTTGGGAATTGAAATTTCCAAAGTTGATAGGCGTGAAGTTAACAGGAAAAATGAAAGGGTGGACTTCTGCTAAGGACGTGATTTTGGCTGTTGCGGGAATTTTGACCGTGAAAGGTGGAACCGGCTGTATCGTGGAATATTTTGGTGAAGGAGCATCAACCATTTCTTGTACCGGTAAAGGAACCATATGTAACATGGGCGCAGAAATTGGCGCAACCACTTCGCTTTTTGGTTATGACCAAAAAATGGAAGATTATCTGAAAGGTACGGGAAGAGAAGAAGTAGCCTTGGAAGCTAATAAGATAGCCAGTTACTTAACTGGAGATAAAGAAGTCTATGATCAACCTAAAAAATATTTTGACCAGGTTATTGAAATTAATTTATCTGAACTAGAACCTCATGTGAATGGTCCTTTTACTCCTGATTTGGCAACACCTGTTTCCAAGTTAGCCGAAGAGGTTAAAAAAAATAATTGGCCCGAAAAACTTTCTGTAGGTCTTATAGGTTCTTGCACCAATTCCTCGTACGAGGATATTACTCGCGCTGCTTCCGTGGCAAAGCAAGCTACCGAGAAAAAACTTATGGTGAAATCCGGGTTCACCGTGACCCCGGGATCAGAAAAAGTTCGATACACTGCCGAAAGGGACGGGTTATTGAAGGTTTTTGAAGATATTGGTGGCGTGGTATTAGCCAATGCTTGTGGACCCTGCATAGGACAATGGGCCAGGCATGGAGCGGACAAACAAGAAAAGAACTCGATAATGACTTCTTTTAACCGGAATTTTGCCAAAAGAAATGACGGGAATCCAAATACCCACGGCTTTGTTGCCTCACCAGAATTGACCACGGCCTTTTCCATAGCCGGAACTCTTGCTTTTAACCCGCTGACCGATTACCTGGTAAATGAAAAGGGTGAAAAAGTAAAACTTGATGAACCCTCCGGGATCGAATTGCCAAGCAAGGGGTTTGATGTGAAAGATAATGGATACCAGTCACCCGCTGAAGACGGAAGCCATGTTGAGGTAATCGTGAAAGAAGGATCCGACAGGCTTCAAATTTTAACCCCGTTTCACGAATGGAACGGTGAAGATTTCAAGAATCTCAACTTGCTCATCAAGGTAAAAGGAAAATGTACCACTGATCACATTTCCATGGCCGGCCCATGGTTAAAATACAGGGGACACCTTGACAATATTTCCAATAACCTTATGATAGGTGCCATAAATGCTTTTAACAATGAATCCAATAAGGTGAAAAACCAAGAAACGGGAGAATATTTAGAGGTTCCCGCTTCTGCTCGTTATTACAAAGAGAAGGGCAGTGGATCTATCATCGTGGGTGATGAGAATTATGGAGAGGGATCCTCTCGCGAACATGCCGCCATGGAACCCAGGAACCTCGGCGTGAGGGTTGTGCTGGTTAGGTCTTTCGCACGTATCCATGAAACTAACCTGAAAAAACAGGGAGTTCTTGCTCTAACTTTCGAGAATAAAGAGGATTATAATAAAATACAAGAAGCTGATAGGATTGATATTGTAAAATTAAAAAATATTACCCCGGGAGAACCCTTGAAAGTAATCTTGCATCACGAAGATGGGTCGATTGATGAATTTAATGTCTTGCACTCCTACAATAAAAATCAAATCGAATGGTTTAAGGCAGGATCGGCACTTAACCTTATTAGAAAGTTAAATGTAAAATAGTTGAATCATTAAAAAAATTTAACCTGTAATTAGGGGACTGAAAGTGGGATATAAAAGGAATAAAAAGCCTTTACTGGAGCATATTGAAATAATTGATATAGGAGCCGAGGGCAAAGCTATCGGTAGGCTGGACGAAAAAATTGTATTTGTCCCGGGTTGTATACCGGGCGATGTCGTGGATGTACAAGTAAACAGGAAGCGTAAAAAATACATGGAAGGTTACGTGACTAAGTTTCACGTCCATTCAGATAAGAAGGTCAAACCATTTTGCCAGCATTTTGGAACATGTGGTGGATGTAAATGGCAAATGCTTCCTTACGAGGAACAATTGAAATACAAACAAAAACAAGTAGTTGACCAGCTTACAAGGATCGGGAAAATAGAATTCCAGGGATTTGAAAATATTCTACCCTCACAAGAGGAAATATATTACAGGAACAAACTTGAATATACCTTTTCAAATACCCGTTGGCTTACCGCGGATGAAATAACATTGGAATTGCCTGTCGAACAAAAAAATGCACTCGGTTTTCATGTTCCCGGGAGATTTGATAAAGTATTGGATATTGAACATTGCTATTTGCAATCTTCCCCTTCCAATGAAATACGCATGGAAGTCAAAAATTTTGCATTGGAAAACGAGATGGATTTTTTTGATATCAGGGAACAAAAAGGTCTCTTGAGAAACCTTATCATTCGTTCCAGTTCCATAGGAGAATTAATGGTGATCGTTGTCTTTTACACGAGGGATAACTACAAAAGAAAAAATCTCTTGCAACATCTATATAATAAGTTCCCGGGAATTACATCCTTAATGTATATCATCAATGAAAAACCCAATGATTCTATCTTTGACCAGGAAGTAAAACTTTTCCGGGGAAGGGATTACATCGTTGAAGATCTAGATGGATTGAAGTTCCGGATTGGCGCAAAATCATTTTTCCAGACCAATAGTAAGCAAGCAAAAGTATTATATGATACCGTTAAAGAATTTGCGGGACTGGAGGGACAAAAACAAGTTGTTTATGACCTTTATACAGGTACAGGAACCATTGCAAATTATTTGGCCCGTGATGCATACAAGGTAGTTGGAATAGAAACTATTCCTGGAGCTATCCAAGATGCAGGGATTAATTCTGATTTAAACAACATAAATAACACATCATTTTTTGCAGGAGATGTAAAAGACATTCTTACCAGCCGGTTTATTGAAAAACACGGTCAACCCGATGTCGTTGTCCTGGATCCTCCCAGGGCAGGGTTACATCCAACCGTCATTGAAACGCTCCTTGAAACAATGCCTACGACCTTGGTTTATGTCAGTTGTAACCCGGCCACCCAGGCCCGGGATATTCAATTATTAAAGGACAATTACAAAATTGAGCGCGTGCAACCCGTCGATATGTTTCCCCATACTCACCACGTGGAAAATGTGGTGAAAATGACTAGGAAATAATAATGATTTTCTTGCCAAAAACATTGGAAGAAGAACGTTCATGTGTGTTGTTGAACCTTCTACAAATTTTAACAGGGTTAGTGATTAGGTTGTTGAAGCGATCAATTCTAAAACTTGGTAATAAGTGGGTCGATTTTTTTATTCTTATTGGTAAGTAGAATTTTTTAATTTTCCCGGAATCCTATAATTTTGATTCTCATAAATAAGAGATATGAAAAAATCTAACCAAGAAAGGAGTATTGATATATTTGTTCGTTCCTTTGATTTAAACGGAAGTGTAAATTATGTAATCAAGCAAGATAAAAATCGAGTTGCACGGATCAAGAAGTTAATGGAATATTCGTATGTTATGTGTTTAAAATTTGGTAAGATTTATGAAGAAGCTGGTGGCACTGCTTTAATACTTTACCCGGAAAAGAAGAGAACAAGCTGTTGGACAATAAAACAAGATATTTCACTTGCAGTTAATTCTGTCGGACTTACTAACATCTACAAAGTTTAAAAAGGGAATTCCTTATAAAGTCTAATTATCCAAGGGGACAGTTGATGACCTATCTCTGGTTTATAGGAGTAGACCCGGCTTCACAGGGCAAGGGAATAGGAACCGGTATTATGCAAAAGGTAATAGCAGATAGTAATAAAACTCAGCGAACCATCTATTTAGAAACTTCAAACCAAGAAAATTTACGATTTTATAAAAAACATGATTTTGAGATTTATCACAAACTTGAACTTGGTCATACCTTGTATATGTTAAAGAAAACACCACAGTTGCTTTGAAGTGCGAAGCCTTTTTAATTTTGACTGGAATACAATAACTTGCTTTTTCCATGAGTAGAACATTACTTTTTGTTACACAACATAACCTAATTTTTTCTATTCTTTTTCATTTTCGGGCAAATGATGAAAACTTTTCCTTTTTCATTGGTAACCGCGAGTGACAGATCATTGGTGAAGGTGATAGCTTCCGACTGTCCTGCCCTGAAAAATTTTTTGCAAGAGAAAAGTTCAAGGGTAAAATCATTATCATTATGATTCACCCGGTAAAGAATAATTTTGCCATAGGTTAAGATAGCCAATAAATTCTTTTTTGGATGGAAAGAGGCCCCGGTAACTTTTTCGTTTAACGGGATATTTTTTTCTAACCGGGCTGGGTATCTTCCAGCGATGCTGGGCAAGGAGTATAAACTAATGTTTTTATCCTGCTGGTTCTTAGACAGTATAAATAACCTATCTTTCATGTAAAAAAGACCTTCGGCATCATACTTGGCATTGATTCCAAGGGAACCAAAATCTTCCTGTTCGGGGTAATAAAAATCAATTACAGATGAAGAATCTTCTGCAGGGTAAAACATAATAATTTTCAAATCTTTTCGATCATTTGCATTATTGCCGATATCCCCGATAAAATACCTGGATGAATCAATGGCCAAAGCTTCCCAATCATGATTAACAACCCCGGGTACCTCAAGAATGTTTATAATGCCCAAAATACTGTCCAGGACATACAGGACAGGTTCACCCCCGCTGTCATTGATGGTTAAAAGTTTCCCCTGGTCATAAATCAATCCGGAAGATTCATTTACTTCAACAGGTAAGGTACCGCATCGATAAATTTTGTACATGATTTGATCCTTCTTGTTGCAATCTAATGGACAGGGAACAAAAAGGGTGCGGATAGCAACCAACAATGCAAAAATTTTTTCTAGCATTTTTCCTTGATTATTTTTTCTATTGTTTTCGGGAAATACTCGTGTTCAAGTTCATGAATCTTTTCCGCTAATGTTTCCGGGGTATCGGAATCTTCCACTTTACATCGAGCTTGTATGATGATATCTCCCTTATCATATTCCTCGTTCACGTAATGTATGGTGATGCCCGATATTGTTTCTTTATTTTTGATAACAGCTTCGTGCACATTCATTCCGTACATTCCCTTACCCCCATATTTAGGAAGTAGGGCAGGGTGAATATTAATGATTTTTCCCTTGTATTCCTGTATGATATTTAAAGGAACTAACCATAAGAAACCTGCTAAAACGACGAAATCTATATCATGTTCTTTTAATAAATGTAATACCCGGTCGGAACCCACCAGGTCTTTTCGATTGAAAACAAACGAGGGCACATTTAATTTTTTCGCACGTTCCAAAACGAAAGCATCTTTGTTATTGGTAAGAATTAAAGAGATTTTAATATCTTTATTATTAGCGAAATACAAAGCTATTTTCTCCGCATTGGAGCCTGATCCGGAGGCAAAAATGGCAATTTTCTTCATAAAAAATTAAAATTTTTAATAACCCATGAATTTCAACTACTTAATAATTTTTTAAAAAATAAGAAGCAGGCTCATCAGGCTAAATTTTTAAATAAAATACTATTTGCTCAAATGACAATAATTGCTTGAATCTTTAGAAAATCAAGTAATTATCAAGAACAAACTAAAAAATATCGAACGAAAATACAAAAATGCATTTTTTTATTTGAAAATTTTAGATATTTGCATTTTCTTTGCACAACTAAAAAAATTTAAAATTTATTAACTTAAATCTTTAATATTATGTCAGACATTGCATCAAGAGTAAAATCAATCATTGTTGATAAGTTGGGAGTAGACGAAAGCGAAGTAACTCCAGAAGCTAGTTTTACAAATGATTTAGGAGCAGACTCTCTTGACACCGTCGAATTGATCATGGAATTTGAAAAAGAATTTAACATTGGTATTCCAGATGATCAGGCTGAATCTATCGGCACCGTTGGAGAAGCTATAAAATATATCGAAGAAAACGTGAAGTAGTATTCAATTAGGATTTTAGATTCTCTCAAATAAAATTAAGCCATAATGGAATTAAAGCGGGTTGTAGTAACCGGTATGGGGGCTGTCACTCCCATAGGTAAAAACATACAAGAAAATTGGGAAAGCTTGAAAAACGGGGTAAGCGGCTCTAATATGATCACTCGTTTTGACACCTCAAAATCCAAGACAAAATTTGCTTGTGAAGTAAAAAACTTTGATCCAAGTGATCATTTTGAACGCAAGGAAATTCGGAAATTGG
>CAZOSQ010000180.1:0-7174 GCA_964582245.1 uncultured Bacteroidales bacterium
CCTTGTCAATTTCCACTTGTTCGCGGTATACGCCTGCTTTAATATAAATGACACTTCCAGTCGCGGCGGCTTGGACAGCTTCCTGGATGGTAGGATATGGTTTTGTTTCGCTGCCATCGCTGTCCGTTCCCGTGTAGTTCTTATCCACGTAAATATCCCCGGCCAAAAGTGTGAAACCTGATACCAGGATCAGGGCTAAAGTAAAAAATTGTTTTTTCATTTCCTCAAGTTTAAATTTTTATTTTCTCGAATACTTGTCCCTCTTCATTTTTTTAAAATGTTAAAAAAGGGAGATAATCCCCCTTTTTTTTACATTTAAAGATTTCCAGGTATTTATTCTTTGATAAATTTTTCTATGGCTGTTCCCTTGTTTGTAGTAACCGACAAGATATAAACCCCTCTTTCAAGATTGCTAATGTTAACATCCATGCTGTTCAGGTTGTTCGAAACATCCATGGCTTTTCCATCAAGCGAGTATACGGAAATAGCATTCACTTGTTCCACGCCACTTATATGCAATGATTGGCTGGCAGGATTCGGATAAACCTTTATATTCATATTTAAACTGTTGTTGATGTTTGTTCCCGTGTCACCTATTTCAGCATATTTTGGAGTGCTTTGATTAGATTCGCGATAATTACCAGGATTTGTAGCAATAACAACAAAACCATAAGTTCCTTGTGCCAAATCATTAACAGTCATACTGGTATCGGTGGTAGTGCCTATCTCCGAACCATTTTGAAGTACTTTGTATTCAGTGGCATTTGTTACAGTATCCCACTGTATGGTAGCACTATTACCTGATGTTGAAACTGTAACATTGGGTGTAAATAATTTTGGCTTAAAATCCCCGGGAGTTACAAATAAATTTTCCACGGGTATGTTTTCAAAGGTAGCGGTACCCGGTGCTTTCCATTGCACGGTGAAATGGGAATTATTACCAAACAGAACTTTAAATTCTAGTTTGATCGCATGAAATTCACCTACTACTAATGATACAGTATCTTGCTGTTGGGAGGGATACTTACCAAATTCTTCCGAATTAGTGAGCGGAGCGTATTTATTATAATGATTAGGTTCACTAGAGGAGGGATCACCATCCTTCCAACTAGCCAAATCACCATAAACACCTACCAGGGGCGTTAGGTTGGCAGCATTATCATCAGTGCTGATCGAAAACCGGCTTCCGTGTTTGCTGGCGATCCGAAACTCGTAATCTCCTGTAGCCTCGGCAGCAATAAAACCTTCAAATATTAGAAGCAAACGGTTATGCCCACCACCACCAATATTATAATCCATTAAGGGTCTACCAGTTAATCCATTTGGAAAGCTGTCAAGACTATTCTCCAAGATATTAGATGGATTCGTACCGGCTATAAAGTCCTGGGTCAGGGTACTGGTAACATCCTGTTCGTGAAATAAAGTTTCATCAGGAAATGTGGGGTAAGCGGTGGGCACCCAATGGTATGCTTTTAGTGTCAACCCATTTTGGGCATCCACGGTAATAAAACTACTTGTTATAAATAATACAAGTACCAAAAAATAAGAGTGTAAATTTTTCATAGATTAATTAATTTTAGGTCGCTATATATTAAATGTATTTATTATATGAATCCTTGATAACACCCGTTAAACAATCGGGAAAACTATCCGCAGAATTCGTAATGTGACTAGGATGATAATTTTCCATGTAATTCCTGGTATAATCATTATCCACGCTTTGCAAAATAAAAAGATCATAATCAGGCCAATTTGGATAAGGTACCCCGGAGCCAACCTGGGTAGGTGTCCAATGCCAAGATTTGAGGTTAAGCCCGTTTTCCTGGGATCTAAGGACTACTAACGGGAGAATCAGTAACAAAGATAAAACTAAGTAAAACTTTTACATGTGGAAATATTTTTAAATATTAATAACAATTATTGCTTTATGAATTCACGGGCAACTTGTTTTTCCCCGTTCTTGATCAACAATATATAAACACCCGCGTCTAGTTTTTCTACATTGATAGACTCCCCCGGATTTTCCAAAACAGCAATTTTTTGGCCGCGGATCGTGTAGATGGTAACCAATTCAATTTTACCGGCTCCTTTTACATGCAATAAATGATTGGCCGGGTTGGGATAAAGGGTAATACTTTCATCCTGTTCAATAGCAACTTCATCAATTATAAAATTAACCCATTCTGCATTGGAAGGATGAGAATTAAAATATAGCGAGGTATCACCATAAGCTATTATAGTAATCACGTAATCCTCACCGGGAAATCCCTGGAAATACAATAATGTATCTTCCAATTCAATAAATTTTTCACCATTCATCCATACCTGGTATCCACCAGCATTTTTCACTTGGTTCCAGTTCAAATGAACATAATAATTAACAACCTCAACTGCTAAATTGGGTGAGGCCAATCTTGACTTAACTTCATCTTCAATATAAATTTGTACTGTCTTGCTTTCATTTGATTCTTGATATAAAGAGGTATCTCCCATGGCAGTAATTGTAAACCTGTAAATTCCAAGGTCAAGATCGTTCAAGGTAAAATTAGTTCCTGAGACTGTCCAGCTACCTATACCATGATCCTTTACCAAATATTTGGCAGCCCCTTGCACGGAGTTCCAGCTTAATGAAACATCATTACCGGAAACCTCTGCTTCAAGAACCGGGGAAATTAATTTTTTCTTCTTTGTTATCTCAACAAAAACCCCTGAACTGGGATCAGAATCAGCGTGTAAACCCGTGGAATCATCGGCGATCACGTAAAAGACATAGGTGCCTTTATCCAGCCCGGCAATGATTGTACCTGTACCGGTAACATTTTTTACCAGCGTCCCACCTTGAAGAAGTCTATATGTATTGGCATTAGGAACGGACGACCATTCAAGGGTCACATCGTTACCCGAAACAGATGATGTCACTGTAGGAGCTGTTAATTTTTCCTAAGGTTCAACCAACACATACTTAATGGAACTTGGATCAGAGTCACGATATAAAGAACTATTTGAAATAGCTGCAACAACAAAGCTGTACGTCCCTGGATTCAAGTTATGAATGGTCTTTTCGGTGCCAGATACAGTACCTATCATAACACCATCTTGCCATATCTTGTAATATCCGGCATGGTCAACAGCATCCCAATTCACGGTAACATCATTACCCTTCACTGATACTGTCACTACTGGAGTGGAGAGCCGAGTTTTCAGATAAACTGCCTTCGTGTACAAATTTTTATTAGGAATAATCTTCCAGGCAGTATCTCCCGGGGCTTTCCATTGAACGGTAAAGTGAGCATCATCTCCAAAATAACTTTTATATTCAAATTTCACCGCGTATGGCTGGCCAGCCGTCAATGTTGCATTCCCATATTGCTGTGAAGGATATTTATCATATTGTCCTTCCCAGGTGCTAGGCTCATAATGACCGTAATAATTAGGTAAGTGCCAATCACCTTGGGCATTCATCCACAAATAGGAATCCCCGTAAACCCCGACCAGGGGCTGGAGATTAGTCGAAAATTCATTCGAACTTAAAGAAAACCGGCTGCCTGCTTTACTGGCTATCCTGAATTGATACTCTCCCGTGGCATCCGGTACTAGGAAACCATTCATGGCAATAAGCAATCCCTGGAACATCCAGGTCCCATTAGGGTTATAATCAAGTTTGGGTTTCCCTGTAAGTCCACCGGGAAAACTATCTGCAGAATTTAACTGGTAGCTCGGAACGATATTTTTCATGTAATCCTGGTGGTAATCGCTTGTCACATCATTTAATATAAAATTATCATAATCCGGCCAAGTAGGATAATCAACCCCACCGGGAACCCAGTATGGCACCATGTGCCAGGCTTTCATGTTGAGACCATTTTCCTGGGATTTCAGAATAATTGTTCCCGGTATTAAGAACAAGAACAAGAGAAAATAAACTTTTTTCATAACTTTTAATATTTTAACTATTTAAGCAGGCTAAGTTTCTAATTGTTAACTAACTTATCGTATGTTATAAAATTAAAATTTCGGTAAAAATATATAATTTTAAGGTAACTGTAAAATTATCAGGATTTTTTTTTACTGGGTATTGATGATTGATCTTAAAACTTGGCCTTGACTATGCTAACCTCGGCTACGCTCGATCCCCTTGGGTTCCTAGGAGGGAAAGAAATTGATAATTGAGAAGACTTGAAGAATGAATTACCAGGAGTGATTAGTATTTTTTTGATGTCTAGAAAAGTGGATATTTTTAGGAGAGAAAACTTTGGTGATTTGTATAATCAGGACTCCTTACTTGTCGCAAAAAGAAATAACGGAAAATTAAAGATTTTTAAATCCTACTTTTTTTATTCACCGCCGCGGCGGTTCATGAGATCGCCCTGCTAAGTTCTTCAGCAAAAAAAAGTAGCAACCGCTGTCCCCAAGGCTTTAGCGGTGGGGCAAAAATGGAGCCTCTCCCTAAAAATTTGCTAAAAATCAATTACACTACGCTAAAACCAAGTTCTTCGTTAACTTCAAGTTTATATTGGTAATAAGAAAGAGATAAGTTTATTATATTCACGAAAAACTGTATAGATTGCGAACGTAAATACCTGATTATATACATCTTGATATTCGTTATTATCCTTGTTAATTTTTATTAAAAAAGCTGAAAAATCCGCAAATTCAAAATGCGAATCATTTATTCTTAAGTGTTGATTTCAACGTTTAGGTCAGGAGTTCTGATAATACAAGAAACTAAAAAGACTACCAAGATAAATTGGTCATAAATAAAAAACTACCCGGCTTATCTCTTTTTTCTTCCTTTTAGAGAAGGTGATTTTGGTTGTCAACACGCCGGGCAGTTTTAATTTTTTTTCACTATTAGTCGGTTAAATAAAAAACAAGATCATGCTAAAGTGATATCATTGTCCAGGTAGACATCCTGGATTAGGTTCAAAATTTTCACACCTTCTTTCATGGGGCGCTGGAAAGCTTTCCTGCCGGAAATAAGCCCCCACCCGCCAGCACGTTTATTAATTACAGCTGTTTTGACAGCTTGTTTAAAATCAGATTCACCGGAAGAAGATCCCCCGGAATTGATAAGCCCTATTTTACCCATATAGCAGTTCAACACCTGGTAACGGCACATGTCAATAGGATGGTTGGAGGATAATACATCATACATTTTAGGACTGCTTTTACCAAAATTCAATGCCTTAAAACCACCATTTACCTCGGGCATTTTTTGTTTTATGATATCAGCCTGGATGGTTACCCCCAGGTGATTTGCTTGCCCGGTCATATCAACAGAGGTATGATAATCTGTATGCTCGGTGGAAAAAGCAGGATTTCGAAGATAACACCAGAGAATGGTTGCCATACCCAACTGGTGGGCTCTTTCAAAAGCTTCAGCCACCTCTTGAATTTGTCGATCCGATTCTCCCGATCCAAAATAAATGGTCGCCCCAACTGCCGCTGCACCTAAGTTCCAAGCATCATCCACGGAGCCAAAAAATATTTGGTCGTAACCATTAGGATAACTCAACAACTGGTTGTGATTAATTTTTGCTATAAAAGGTATTTTGTGTGCATACTTTCTTGAATGCAAACCTAGAACTCCCATGGAAGAAGCTACTGCATTACAGCCGCCCTCAATGGCTAAACGAATAATGTTTTCCGGATCAAAATATTCAATATTAGGTGCAAAAGCATTCCCGGCGGAGTGTTCTATTCCTTGATCAACGGGCAAAATAGACATATACCCTGTACCAGCCAATCTACCATGGTTAAAGATACTGGCTAAGTTTCGCAATACCTGTGAACTTCTATTTCCCGATGCATACACGCTATCCAAGTTTTGAATTCCAGGCTTGTTGAGCTGATCTTTCGTGATGGTTTTACAAGTATGATCAAGTAAGTAACCTGCCTCGTCCCCAAGAATATTAAGGACATCCACGGATGTTTGTTGTTTAACTTCGAACATGTTCAATCTCCTTCTTTTTTTTATTTTTATATTTTTCCGATAAATCAAATTCCTTGGAAGAATCAGCTTCAAATCGATGTTTCCTTCCCAAAACTGCAATTTCCACGGGGGGAGCCCATCCCTTTTCGAAATCCACCCTCATTTTTTGATGGTTTAAATGAATCTTGATCCAATGGCTGCGGTACCTGACTTGAAAATTCATTTGCGCTATATCTTCAGGCAACCGGGGATTAAACCAAAGAACTTCTTCCCGAATTTCCAAACCCGTGTAACACCTTTGCATCAAATCAATTGTACCAGCCATAGCTCCTAGGTGAATCCCCTCGGGAGTTGTTCCTCCTTGGACATCCTTAAAGTCGCTCATCAAGGCTTTCCTAAAATTTTTCCATGAGCGGCTCCTATCAATCCGCGCAAATACCCAAGAAGTGATTAACAAACTCAATGTAGAGCCGTTTGATGTTAGATTTTCATAATATTCAATGTTTTTGGGAATATCCCCGGGATCAAATTCATATCCCAGGTTATCAAAAATAGAAACGATCTCTTTCGAGGAAAGCAAGTAAAAGATCATGAGTACATCTGCCTGTTTACTTGCTTTATACCTGTTAACATCATCACCTTCCTTCTCTAGTATCCTGTCTAGTCGCATCACATCCCCATATTCTTTCCTGTATTTCTCCCAATCCAATTCCTTTAACTGTTCAAATCCATCAAACTGCTCAATGATCCGGTATTTACTGAAAGGAATATACATCTTATGAATGATCTCTTTCATCCTATTTTTTTCTTCCTCGTTAAAACCGGTTTTATCAAATAATTCTTCTTGTTGTTTATTATCAAACAAGCCTAAAATATTCAGGGCAGTTTTCATGATCCATACTACCATAAAATTGGTGTAGGCATTATTGTTCAACCCCATTCCATCGGAACCGGGATAATGTGTATGATATTCATCGGGTCCCATAACCCCCCGTATTTCATACCTATCCAACTCAGGGTTATATTCTGACTTGGAACACCAGAATAGGGCAATATTTAATATCAATTCTGCACCATAATAGGTTAAGAAATCCATATCCCCGGTTACCTGGAAATATTGGTATACATTATAAGCAATGGCTATATTTATGTGTCTTTGCAAGTGTGAATTATCAGGTAACCAGCGGCCGGATTTAGGATTTAGGTGAACTTTTTGGCTTTCCTCCCTGCCATTACTACCGC
>CAZOSQ010000181.1:0-7133 GCA_964582245.1 uncultured Bacteroidales bacterium
ACCTCGAAGGTCTCTCCCTTGGTTGTATATACCAGGTAAGAAACATTTGGTACCGTGGTACTTACATCCATATCAAACTCTCGATCAAGCCTTTCTTGAATAATCTCCATGTGAAGAAGCCCTAGAAATCCACATCGAAAACCGAAACCTAAAGCAGCCGATGATTCAGGCAAAAATGTCAATGAAGCATCATTTAATTGCAATTTTTCTATCGAACTTCTTAAATCTTCATAATCGTCAGCATCAACAGGGTAAATTCCTGCAAAAACCATTGGTTTTACGTCTTCAAACCCGGCAATTGACTTATCACACGGATTCTGAACACTTGTAATGGTATCTCCTACTTTAACCTCCGTAGAATTTTTAATACCCGAAATAATATACCCCACGTCACCTGCCAATAATTCTGGACGAGGTTCCTGTTTTAGTCTCAATACACCAATCTCATCCGCATTATATTCTTGCCCGGTATTAACAAATTTTACCAGTTCATTGGTTTTTATCCGCCCGTTAAAGATTCTAAAATAAGCAATGACTCCCCGGTATGAATTAAAAACTGAATCAAATATCAGGGCTTGTAAAGGTGCATCAGGATCACCTTTTGGAGGAGGAATTTTTTTTATGATGGCAGATAATATTTCATCAACACCTTGTCCTGTTTTTCCACTAGCTTCCATAATATCATCACGTTCGCATCCGATAAGGTCCACGATCTGATCTTTCACCTCTTCCGGCATAGCTGCATCAAGATCCATTTTATTTAATATGGGAATAATTTCAAGATCGTGCTCCAGGGCCAGGTAAAGGTTTGATATTGTTTGTGCCTGGATCCCCTGGGTGGCATCGATTAATAACAATGCTCCTTCACAGGCTGCTATGGAACGAGAAACTTCATAAGAAAAATCCACGTGCCCGGGGGTATCTATCAGGTTAAAGACATAATCCACACCTTCATGCTCATATTTCATTTGAATTGCATGACTTTTTATAGTAATTCCCCTTTCTCGTTCCAGGTCCATGCTGTCTAAAACTTGTTCTTTAAATTCCCTACTGGTAAGGGTTTTTGTTTTTAACAACAACCTATCTGCCAATGTACTTTTACCATGATCTATATGCGCTATAATACAAAAGTTCCTAATGTGTTTCATGCTTTATCATTCTTTTCACAAGTTTATTTCCTAATGTTTTTTTGGCCTTGTGGAACCATTAAAAAACCATCATTTCCTTTATTAATTTGCTAATGATTTTCTAATGGATGTTTAAATTTATAATTTGTTTATCAAATAAATACGTTAAATAAAACTCTATATTAAATCTTCTTTGAATGGCTGATGAAAAGTTCTCCATGTTTATGTAATAAATCCTACTTTTTCAATTTTAGACAATATACTTGTTGATTCATTGATTCTTGGTAAGAGTTCATTTATAAAAAATAAATATTACCATCCCTACCCTGGAATAAATCTTAAATATACAAAGATATCTAAATCCATTTATTCTAAAGCTGAACCCATTATTTTTTTATTCTCAAAACCATTAAAAGAATCGAAAATTTACTTGATCCCATTCCTTGTATGAAAAACCTGTATCTAGTGTCTTGTCAATGATAAAGCGTCCTGACGTTTCAGCCACTATGCCGGGTTGAAGGTGAATCCGATGCGCTTTAATACATGTGACGCATCACTAGTATTTTTTTTTTAAAATTTAATTAGCATAAATAATTCAATATATTTTTGTTGACAAATTTGATGTCTTCAACAGTGTATAATGCCTTTGGGTTGAATTGACGAATGATGCTTACTACTTCATCCAATTTATTTCTTTTTATGATAGAATATATCACACCTACCTCCCCATAATTACCCTCAGCTTTAATAAATGTTACTCCATATCCTTTTTCTTTTAATTCGCTGATTAATTTACCCGGATTTTTTTTTGTAATTATCCTAATCATCTCAACCCCGATCGCAATTTTTTCTTCTATGATCATACCTATATAATTCCCAATTACAAAACCTCCTGCATAAGCTATGTAACAAGCCCAATTGGTAAGATTCTCCATGATCCTGCTTATGGCGACTATCCATATCAACACTTCTATAAAACCAAGAATCGGCGCTATAAATTTCAATCCCTTTGATACAAAAACAATTCGTATAGTTCCCAAAGAAACATCACATATCCTTGCTAAAAAAATAAACAAAGGTAACAGCAGGTAATCAACTACAAAATTTGGCATTATCTCCATTGGCACCCAGCGTTAATTCAATTTAATCATCAAATTAAAGACACTTCATAACGCTAACTTGATTTTTTTATTTGAAGATTTTAAATATCCAAGATACTTCCTGTAGAATTTTTCTCACGAGGTGTAGAATATTAAAGGAATAAAGATGATGCCTTTAAATATAATTTCCTGGCAGGTATAATTATAAGCTTGATATACTGTGGTTTAATACAATAAGAAAAATATGTAGAACAAGAAACATTTCTTTTCAAAAGTTAGTATGCAATTTGATCAAGTTATAACATAATTTAATTAGAAAATAAGTAAATAAAATAGAAACTTAAAACTTGATAATATGAAAAGATGGAATGTAATAAAAGTTATTATGATGATCAGTTTCCTGGTATTCGGTGTAACATATGCCCAGGATGAGCCTTATTCAAAACAAGAAGGCAATCAACAAGAGAGCATGCAACAAGCCGGTGACACATTAACTGCCATGGCCGACTTAACACCTGCTAAGGATAACGATATCTCCGGAACTGTTAAATTTAAACAAGAAAAAGAAGGAGTCAGGGTTATTGTCGATCTTGAAAATGTTAGCCCGGGTGAACATGCTATTTTTATAAGCGAAAGTGGAGAATGTGGTTCATCCCAAGGTGAAATGGAACAAGGCCAACACCAAGAGGGGCAGCATCAAGAAGATCAAGGCATGGGTGGAGAATATGAAACGGATCAACAAGCACAAGCCCAACAAAAACGCCAAGTTCTAATTGAAAGTTTTATAGCCAATCCAGAAGGAACAGCTCATATTGAAAAACTTGTTACAGATTGGAACATCAGTGAAGAAACTGAAGAAGGTAAAAACTTGGTTGGAAAATCGATTATTATTTCTGCTGACGCTTCAGATCAGGTAGATCCAGGAACAGGAAATTCTGTTGTTGAATTAGCATGCGGTGTCATAAAAGAAGAAGAACAAAATTAAGATTGATAAATAATGTTAGGCGGGTGCAAATTAAGTAACAAGTTAGGCCAGTTTGTGAAAAAAGAGGGGCAGATTATAAGAGCCTCTCTTTTTTTTGAACTTTTTTTATTTTCCATTTGTTGATTTGTTTTATTCATTAATTATTAGAAAACCATTATTAAATGTAAAAATGGCTTTAAGAAAATTTCAAGGATGAACTATTTGTAAAAGGAATGCATAATAAAGTTTTTGAAGTTTTATTAAGGATCATTAATCTATAACATATTTATTATTAATTAATTATTATGAGAAAATTTGATTTGATTAAACTAATTATTCCTGCTGTTATTTTGGTTTCTTCGTGCCAAACAGGAGAGAGAAAAACAGGAGAAACATCTTCACAAGATACAATAGCCAATGATACTATAGGGGTAGAACAATTATCAGCAATAGCAACTATTGAACCTGCCAGTGGCAGTAGAGTAACAGGGACAGCCAGTTTTGAACAAGCTGGCGAAGGTGTTAAAATGACCGTTAATTTACAAAATGTCCCCCCGGGTAAACACGGGTTTCATGTTCATGAAAAAGGGGATTGTAGTGCCAAAGATGCTGCATCAGCAGGAGGACATTGGAATCCAACAGGCAAAAAACACGGGCAACGCGGTGTAACTGAAGAATATCACAGGGGAGATTTAGCCACTAACCTGGAGGCAGGAGAAGACAGTACGATTAATTATGAAACAACCATCTCAGACTGGACAATAGGAGGACCAGACAGTACTAATATAGTAGGTAAATCATTAATTTTACACGCCATGGCTGATGATTTTAAGTCACAACCCTCCGGGAATTCGGGACCAAGAATCGGTTGCGGGGTTATAAAGAAAAAATGATTTACGATTAAATATTTAATTGATCTTGTACCTGGTAAAATAAACATAAGACCCGGGGACAATAGGCTAAAATTTTCCAAGATTAAAACTAACTATCCAAATGCCACCTGAAGAGAATTAATTAATTATTACAATTCTTTTTAATCAACTCGAGGGCACTTGGATGACCAAGGTTATAAGCTTTTTGTAAATCTATACAAGCTTTTCCTGTTTGACCCGCATTTAAATAAGCTATAGCCCTATTGAAATAGGCATTGACAAAATTAGGATCAATTTCCAGCGCCTTGTTGAAATCCATTAGTGCCCCGTCAACATCTCCTGACATGGCCTTAACAATACCCCTGTTATCAAGGGCTTTTATATAATTTGGATTAATTTGCAAGGTTATATTATAATAATCAAGGGCTTTATCTATTTGCCCGGATTTTCCCAGTAAACTTGCCTTATTGTAATTCGCATCAACAAATCTTGGATTAATTTCCAAGGCCTTGTCATAATCTAATAAAGCTTCTTCATGCATACCAATCAGTTCTTTTAAATATCCTCGATTGTTATAACTGTTGTAATGCGAACTATCAATCTCTAGCGCTTTGGTGAAATCTTTCATGGCACCTTGATAATCTTTTAAATCCTGTTTAGACAACCCCCTGTTATTATATGCATTTTTATGTGTAGGTTTTTTTTCAATAGCCACCGTGTAATCTTTTATGGCCTCCTGGTATTTTTCTATTTCCTTGTAAGCATTTCCCCTATTATACCAAGCAACGACAACATTGTCATATTTTTCTATGACATCGCTCCACAAGGTAATGCTATCTTTCCAAGTTTTTGTACGATTAAATGTCAGAATACTTAAAAACAAGATATACCCCGTGAAAAGAAAGACGATATTTTTCTTAATCTTATTCTTATTTTTTAATACAGCCTGCAAACCAACACCAAGCACTATAAAAAATCCGATAGAAGGCATATAGGCATACCGATCGGCCATGATGGCACTACCTACCGGTAAAATTTGCAATAGAAGAATAATATTAATGATAAAAAAAACTATCCCGAAAAATATTGCCTTATTTTTCTTAAAACTTTGGATAAGAAAATAAATAATAACCAAAACGGGTATAACAGCTAACCAATAAATAACAGGAATAGGATTGTTGGTTGCGGGGTATGGATAAAATGCCGATAGCTTAAAAGGCACCAGAAGTTTTAAAAAATAATTAACAAACCCATAACTAGCAAAAATGAACCGTTAGTATAATGGATGCCGGGCAACATGTATGGCTTCCATCGATTGCTGTGCGTATATGGCAATTACCCCGAACACGACTGCCAGTGCAAGAAAAGGAATCTTTTCAAGAATTACTTTTCTTGAAACAATATTCCTGTTGAGAAATAAATCAATGGCCACCAATGAAATAGCCAATGATACTGCCTGCCCTTTAGAGAACAAGGAAAGTATGAAAAACAATACGGAAAAAATATAATATTTTCCTTTTTTAAGTTCAACATACTTGGTATACTGGATTAAGGACAAAAGAAAAAACAAGGAATAAAGCACATCTTTACGTTCTGACACCCAAACTACTGATTCAACATGAATGGTATGAACCCCGAATAAAATAGATACAAAAAAAGCAAGTAGCCTATTTTTAAAAAGTAGATGAACGAAATAAAACACAAGGAGCGTATTTACAACGTGAAGAAGGATATTTGTTAACTGGTAAATTAAAGGATCGAACCCGCCAATCTTGAAGTTTAATGCGAGGGACAACATGGTCAATGGATGATAATTCCCCATGTAATAATCAGAAAAAACAGCTTTTATATTTTCCAGGGAAAGGGAATTAATGTAAGGATTATTTAACACGTACATTTGGTCATCCCAGTTGGTAAATCCATTTTGAAACAACGGGATGTAGGCAAGGAATGTCACTAAAATGATCGCCCCGAGATACAACTTATTACTTAATTCACTTTCTTTCATGATGTCAGAAAAACCGGTTAAAAATCTAAATTACCCAAAAATATAATGATACATTTACATAAAATATCATTCTTTCGTGCAGGAAACTACTAAACCTAGATTGTTGCATCATTTTACCCGTCATTTTTTTGTTGACATGAAACTAGCCGTGGTCATGACAACATGTTACTCGATATAATACCCTGGTAACTGGTATACCTTTGCCCCCATAAATTTTTCTATCCGGTCAAATTTTCTTTTATCCTTTCTATTTACGAGGGTTAAAGCCAATCCCTCACGTTTGGCTCTTGCAGTTCGTCCCGTCCTGTGAATATAATCTTCCGGGTCATCCGGCACGTCATAATTGATAATTACATCAATTCCATCAATATCAATACCACGTGAAAGTACATCGGTGGCAATCAGGATTTTAAATTTCCTGTTCCTGAAATCTCGCAAAACTTGTTCTCGCTGGTCTTGCTCCAAGTCTGAATGTATGTAACGATTATCAAGTCCTTGGCGGCTAAATTCAGCGGAAATGGAATTCACCTTCTTTTTAGCAGAAGCAAAAATAATGGCACTCATAAAATCTTTATCCTTTAATAGATTTAAAATCGCCTTATTTTTTTCATCATCTTCGTTCACTGAACAGAAAGCTTGAAGCAATTTATCCACGGGAGTCGAATTTTTTAAAGCAATTTCTTTAGGATCTCTCAAGTATTTACTTGCAAGCGTACGAACCTTTGGAGGCATTGTGGCTGAGAATAATAAAGTTTGACGATCGACAGGAAAAAAACTAAATATCCTGTTGATATCATCCAGGAAACCCATATCTAACATCCTATCAGCCTCGTCCAGGATTACATGCTTAATATTTCCCATATCGAGGTATCCCATACTAAGGTGGGCTATTAACCTCCCGGGGGTTGCTACTAAAATATCTGCCCCCTTGGTGATAGCCATTTTCTGCCGATCCCACTCAGCGCTATTGTTCCCGCCATATATGGAATAAGAACTGGTCCCCGTGAAATAGGTCATCCCGTTTAATTGCTGATCTATCTGCACCACCAGTTCACGGGTGGG